>NZ_CP023283.1 GCF_002896875.1 Nostoc sp. CENA543 | reverse complement strand
AGTTAACTGTCGAGTTTGATCGCCTGAACCTTCCTTACACCATACCCAAAACTGCATTCGTCAAAACTCCTAGTGCTGAATCTGCTTATTCACCCGATGTATTGTTATTAAATCTAGACAACCTCAGCAACGAACCACTTTTTCAAAAGCAGTCAACAGTCAGCCAAGCTGCATCTGTGCCTTTAGTGGTTGAGGTTGTATCGACTAACTGGCGAGATGATTACTACAACAAATTTAGGGATTATGAGGAAATGGGCATTCCTGAATATTGGATTGCTGATTATGCTGCTTTGGGAGCTAGGAAATTTATTGGTAATCCCAAACAACCGACTATTTTTGTATGTAGTTTAGTTGATGGTGAATATCAAATGACTCCGTTTCAGGGTAACACAGCGATTAAATCACCTACCTTCCCCCAATTAAATTTAACCGCACAGCAGATTTTTGATGCTGCTAACTAATTGATGGGAAATAATTACCATGACAATCAATTTACCTCTGAAATTGTCACACTTGCCTAATAGTCTACCCTTAGATGGTGCTGTTCGCATCGAGTTAGTAAAAGGCGTGCCAATATTTCGTGCATCCAGCTTAGTCCAAGGACGAATTGAAGCTTTATTAATTAAACAAAAAGAATCGGCTCTGACTTCCGAAGAAGAAACCGAATTAGACGGATATGAAGAATTAGACGATTATCTGAGTTTGGTGAATCGGATGATTATAAATACATCATTAATTCAAAACGAAATTTAATTAGAATAAATTAGCCCACATCTTGCCATAGTGCTTCATTAATCTGCACCAAAATATCTTCTAAACGTCCATTAAAAGCTTTATTTAATCTGACAAATCCACCGCCTTGAGTTTTAAATTCACCTTGGTCTAGTGCTTCCCTATCCACAATAGTTTCTACCTTCAATTGCTTACCAATGCGTTCTAACCATTTGCGTTGGGGTGGTGTCCAATTTTGAGAAGCTAGAATTTTCTTCATTGCCTTGTCCACCCTTTCTTCATAAGGAACTAAAGCATCCCCTAATGTGGCTTGGCGGATAAATCCAATTATCGAAGCTGCAATATCAGCATTAGTCATTTCCCGCCATGCTACCTGCAATGTTTTTTCTGAATATCCAGCTTGGTCAAGCATCAACCGTAATTCCTTCAACTGCGCCCTAGTCAATTCACGGGGACGGGTAGTTACAACTATCAAAGCTGGAATCTTATTAATGTTCTCCCGTAAATATGCCCCAAAACTATCTAAATAATCTTCAGGTTTTTGGGCATTACCATAACCCCTTTCTACCCGTCGCAGTTCATCAGCATGACGAGAAATTAGTATCGGTTGTCTACCACCATCTCTAGCATCTAACATTTGTGCGATCGCCGCCCGTTGCTTAAACCATTCCTTGAGTTGTTGGGGGTCACTTTGGCGCAGGTGGTTAATCATTTCTGCGATCGCCATTCCGGCTGCGGCTTCAATATTCTCCCGGTTGGTATCCCCTAACTTCCTCTGCTGGCGTTGCAGTTTGGCTAGAAGTTGGTCAACAATGGTAGCCGCAGCAGTGCTGTCATTGACTGTTCCCAATTCTTCCACCAGTTGGGTAAACGAAATCTTGGGATTAACCGCCACTGGTTTCATCGTGGAGAGAGGAGACAGGGCTGCATATAAATTCACAGCATCATAGATGTAGAAAACTTCTTTTTTAATCTCATCACAGCGTCGGGTTGCCCGTCCTAACATTTGTTCGTAAAGGATGCGCGAGTTCACCCGCCGAATAAATACTAAGTTGCAGATTTCTGGGACATCAATGCCAGTGGTTAATAAATCTACTGTGACAGCAATTTTAGGATTAGCTTCGTTTTTAAAGCGACGGATTAATTGTAATGGTTTATCAGCCTTGCCAGTAATTTTGATAACTGCATCATCTTCTACACTGCCATACTGGGCAATCAATGCTTGTTTTAATAAGTTAACAACAATATCAGCATGATCATCTTTCACACAAAATATTAAAGTTTTACCTGGCAGTGATGGGTCAATATTTGCTGCTAAAAATTCACAGATGACTCGATTAAATTCCTCGGTAATAACTTGGCGGTTAAACTGTTCTACCTCAAGTTTGACTTCATCCGGGGCATGAACTAAATTAATTGTGCCTGTGATGGTGTCAAAATATTCCATTTCTTCCCCTGGTTGCCACATCATGCCATCTTCACTAAGGGCTGTAACTATGCGGATGGGGGGTTCACAGTCGATAAGGTAGCCGTCAATGACCGCTTCTTTGTAAGTATATTGGTAAACAGGTTGACCAAATATTTGAGTAGTATGCAGTGCTGGAGTGGCGGTTAGTCCAATTTTTACTGCATCAAAATGGTCGAGAACACGGCGATATTTGGAAATGTAATCGTTAAAGTCGCGGAAGGTAAGTTCTGTATCGCTTAATTCTCTATCTAGTAAATATCCTCTGTGGCATTCATCCACAACAATGCAATCATACTGGTCAGCCGTGGGAATATTTGTGTTATCACCTGGATACAGAATACGTTTGACAAATGCTTGCACTGTGTCAATGTGAACTTTAGTATCTCTATCTAGTATTGCTTCACCTAATTCTTTGATATCAAAGATATCAGCAAAAGTTTGCAGATTTTCTACTCGTGTTTCTTTAAAAACATTACCTGTTTGTTCTCCTAATGCTGTGCGGTCTACCAGAAACAGAACACGGCGAAAACGTTTGGTTTTAAGGAGACGATAAACCAGGATAAGGCAGGTTTTAGTTTTACCTGTCCCCGTTGCCATTGCCAATAACAGTTCCCTTGCACCTTGGGCTAATCTGGCTTCAACTGTTTGAATGGCTTTTATTTGGTAATCTCGCAGTTGCAGGTTATAGTTAAAACCTTCTTCAGCCAGTAGTTGATGTGCTTTATCAACGTCTTGGTTAAGGGCATCAATGAAGGCTTCTGGTTGGTACCAAGTGGTGAGAGGACGACGGATATTTTCAGGACGGCGGACATCACAGAACCATATACCGCTTTTGGTTTGCAACTGTCGTAAAAATTCCCGTCCGTTGGTGGCGAAGACGAAGGGAACTTGATATTCACCCCAGGGGCCACCGCTTTCAAGGGTAGGGGTTTAAGAAAGTGGCAGTTTAGCCAGTAAAATAAACTACGGTTATCAGCTCGCAAAAATCCGCAAGTCAGATAAGGCGAAGAATTGGGGGTGTGGGGAGAATGCTTTTAGGAAAAAGTGAAGAATTAAGGCAATGGACTAGAAAAGTCATAGAAAAGATGCCCCATCTATCCAAGTCGCAAGCAGTGATACTAGCAATGTGGAGTTTTGGGATAGTGATGACCCAATCGTGTGGACTGACAACAGTGTCAGTATTTTTAGCAGAGCTATTGGGGAAAAAAGAAAATACAGTACGTCAGCAACTTAGAGAATGGTTAAGAGACGGGGAAGATAAAACAAAAGCAAAAACAGGACGGGCAACACTAGATGTAACATTGTGTTTTAGACCATTGTTGTTATGGATTCTGAGCTTGTGGCCAGAATCGGAAAAACGTCTAGCATTAGCTGCGGATGCCACAACATTGAGTGATAGATTTACAGTGTTAGCGATTAGTGTTGTTTATCGAGGTTGCGGAATCCCGATTGCTTGGAAAATAGTGGAGGCAACTAAACCAGGAAGTTGGAAACCACACTGGCAAAAACTCTTTAACGACATCAGTGAGACTATACCAGCTGATTGGTTTGTCATAGTGACAACAGACCGTGGACTTTATGCTGACTGGCTATATCAACAAATTCAATCCCTCGGTTGGCATCCATTTATGCGAATTAACCAAATTGGACAGTTCAAACCACAAGGAATGGAATCTTGGCAACCCATAAATACTCTTGTCACAGAAGTTGGTCAGTCGTTCTCTGGTTTAGTTACTTGTTTCAAAACTAACTCTGTCAAATGTACTTTGTTAGCTCGTCATGACGAGGGTTATGCTGACCCTTGGTTAATTCTCACCGATTTACCACCGGAAATTGCGGATGCTTGCTGGTATACCATGCGCTGTTGGATTGAGTGTCTGTTTAAAGATGGTAAACGCGGCGGTTTTTGTTGGCATCGTACCAAGATTACTCACCCCAAACGCGCCGAGAGACATTGGTTAGCGATGGCTGTTGCTACTCTGTGGCAAGTTAGCGTTGGTGGAGAAGTTGATGCCAATCTACCCATTAGTAGTCTAGATGAGCTCCCACCCACTCATGTTGCTCGACGCAATTTCAAACATAGTGTTGTCCATCGTTGCTTGAGTTGTTTTCGCCGTGGATTTTTAGTCATTAAGGCTGCTGTTCTCAATCGAGAGCCATTACCTATCGGTAGCTTTTTCCCTCAGCCTTGGCCTAACTTGACTCCACAACTTCATGTCTTGAAAATCACTCTCTCTACTGCCTGATTTTTAAACCCCTACCCTTGAAAGAGGGGCCACCGGGCAGGATTTCATTACCTTGAATTTTGTAGCCGCGACTGTAACGCTTGGCTTGGTCAATGGCAGCATAAACATCTGTTCTTTTGCGTTTGGCTTCAACTACAGCCATTACCTGGAGTCCGACAAAGAAAACATAATCAGCGCGTCCGTCGTTTGTGGGCCATTCGGCGATCGCCAAATTCTTCCCTTTTTGGGGACGAATACCATTACTATAAGTAAGCTGTTCTGAGTCTACCTCCCAACCAGCTGCCCGTAGTTGAGCATCGATGAGGCGGCGGGTTTCCCGTTCATCCAGGTCAATATTATCCCCGGCTTGTTGCGATCGCTGGATGGTTTCTTGAATTGTTTGTACTGATTGAGTTTGGGCTATAGCTTGAATTGCCGCAAGGTGATCTAAAGCTGTTTGTTTTTGTGCTTCTGCTTCTTTAGCTAGTTCTTGGGCAGAGATACGACGCTGTGCTTCCTGTTCGGCGGCAATTTGTGCGAGTTCTGCGGCGGTGCGACTGGCTTCTAACTCAGTCCGCAACTGTGCTAATTCTTGTTTGAGTGCTTGGGTTTCTCTGGCTGGGTCTTGAGGTGGAATAAAAGGGCCAGGGTTAAAATCGGGATTTTTGGTATTAACTCGATGAAACCATATTCCTAGCTGACGGGCATATTTCAGGTTACTAAGAGCTGTTCTATGGTCATCTGCTAATGCGTGTGTGGCATCATTGCCAGCTAGACGTAATTGATCAAATAAATCATATATTTTGCCTTTGAGGATGCCTTTATCCCGCAGACGGCGCATTAAATCGATTTGCCGTGCTTCATGATCGTACATTCCCACCTGCGCGGCTATCAGTTGCGCTAGGAGTTCACCAAACTGACGCAGTTTGATGAGGCAGGTGTTAGGGTCATCAGTAAAATATCTTTCTGCTAAAGCTCCCAGTCGCACCAATTGCGGGTCATGGATTTCTAGAAATCCAAAGTTTGGCGATACTAACATTGTGTCAGTCTTTCTCCTGAGAGCCTTATGGTGTAGATTATTACTTGCTTAATATCTTTTTAACCGATTATTACGTAATTGACAATCGAGAATGCTTAATTGCTGAGGATTCCTTTTTTTAGAAAACATTGGAATCGGCAATTAAAAGTGCTTCTACCTCTACAAACATCTCATTGCAGAGGTAGAAATTTGGTTGTTAAATGCTGTCTACAAATCTAAGAAGCTGCACCAGCTTCAGCTACGGCCACCTCTGCATCTGGTTTAGGCTCTTTCGCTTTTTTTTCAAATATCTGAAGCCCAGCATCAATTACCTCAAAACCATTCTCTGTTGGTTGACCAAGCTTACCAGATATAGCTCCAGCCCAGTCTGCAAACTCTGACGTATTTGTTTCTGCCTTGCGCCAGCTTTTTGCATTAATCAAAGCGGTGAAGACTACACCATTCTGGTCAGTCAGTGAGACTTCCACTTTTTTATTCGCTGCTGGTTTAGCTTCAGGTAGTGAACCGCTAAATTTTAGTATGACTTCACTTTTTGCTTGCATACATCGCCCCTGACTCATCATCGACTAAAATTTTTCGCTACTGAATTTTATCAGAGCTTTAAAAAAACTTCGCATCCTAAACATTATTTAACCTCAAAGGCATTTTTAAGGTATTTACAAGGATTTTCTAAAAAAGGCAAAAATAAGGTAAACCAATGGCATTTTAATGGCATACCAATGGCAGAAATAAGGATTTACTGCTGCCTGAAATTGATTTTTTGAAAAATTTGGTTATTCTGCCAAAAATAAGGTAAATCTATGGCATTTCAATGGCATTTACAAGGTAAACCAAAGGTAAATATAAGGATTTTGACCCCAAAAACCTAATTCATAACCCTAATTTCTACTCCAAAAATTTCTGACTAAAACTTTCGCACAGTACGCCTAAATTTTGAAACAAGTTTTTTGAATCAAAATTGATTTGACGAGCAGAGTTGTCAAAAAATACTACCACTCAACTACATAAACACTACAAAAGTCACCACACCTCAACGGGGCTTAGTTATAATCTCCACTAAATCTATGCGATTAGTGAACTTTCAATCAATAATTTGTATACCAAACTACTATTTCTCTAGACTATGCCTACACTATGCTTAGACTAATTCCAGACTATGCCTAGACTAAGCCTTGGGTTTCAGTAGTTTCTATTTATGATTTCCCCAAACTATGCCTACACTATGCCGGGACTATGCCTAGACTAAGCACAGGGAATCACTATTTTTTCTCATCAACAATTCTTCGGTTAAATAATAAAATAACCGTACCTACTACGGTTATTTTGCCCATTTCTCTTTTCAGCCGTTTTTACACGGCATTTGGGGCGAAAAATTGAATTTTTTGAGGTGAAGTTATTTTAACAGGGTCTAAGTGAGAGTTGAAGAACTCTTGGCGAATAAGCGGCGAAGCGGAGTGGCTCTTGCGGGCTTGCGGATCTAATTAGCCTCACCAACATCTCCATGCCCGTAAGAGCCACCGCTTATTCGAGCGAAGCGGTCAAGAGTTCGTCCGGCTGCTGAATGATATCAACGCCTTAACCCCCTTGACCGTGGTTTTTGTTCCAATCTCTCCCGTTCCAGTGTTGCCAAAAGCTGCTGATTCCAATCAAATTCGTCAGGCATAACTATTTGCGCCTGTGGCAGCAACTCCTTGACAGCATGAGCCGCTTCATTCCCCAACTCATCATTATCAAAGGTCACTCCAATTCGCTGGATTGTTCGGAGAAACTCTAACGGTAAGGACTGGGGGCTATCCACTGCCAAATACATGGTTCTGTCTGGAGGTACTCCGTCATGTATCTCTATCTCCAGTGCCGCCACTGACAGGGTATCAATGGGAGATTTACACAAAATCACTCTCTGAATTTCATCGTTTTCATCACTATCTTCTCCACCCAGCCGGAGATAAAACCAGCTTTCAGACCGTTTTGTCCCTTTGGCATAACCCATGAAGGTGTTATCTTCTCCCACTGTGCCACGCACAAATGCACCCATGACTTCCCCAGTTAGAGTACGCATCCCAAACACAACATTTTTTCGCTCGTCGGCATACAGTAATCCTGATTCTTTCAGGGCTGACACCAAATAATTAGGCAGTCCTCTTTTTTTAGTTAAGTAGTTTTGTACTGAGAGCCATTGATTATCATCTGCTGCTGGGGGTGTAAATTGGGGTCTTGGTTGTTTTTGGGCAATCTCAATTACTTCCTGCTGAGTTTTGGCTATGGCTGCCCTCATTACCCCCGATTCTCCAAATCGGTCATGTAACCAGGAGATCGCTTTTTTGAAATCGCAGTCATTGACGTGCATTACCAAATCAATTGCACCGCCGCCACCTTTTTGATGACCAGGGGCAAAGTCGTAGAATTTTGACTTATCTATATTAATGATGTGACCGTGACCCTTCCATCTATTCGCTTGACTGTGGTCGCGGTCTAATCCTAACTGCCATGCCACATCTTCTAATGCCAATTCACGCAGTAAGGTTGCTTGCTGTAACCACTGATTTTTTGAGGCTTCTAATTCCTGAATTCGCTGTTGTAACCGTTCATTCTCTTGTGCCAAGGCTTTGGCTGTGCGTTCTAGTTCCTGTTTCCTGGTTTGCGCTCTATCCCGGTCGGCGGCTTTGGCTTGCATTTGGGACTGGCTGAGTTTGCTGTTGGGTTCTATACCGGCGTTGACTATGCTGTAAAAGTCTTTTATGTCCTGGTGTTGGGCTTTACTGCCTTTAATCCCACGTTCTAACCCTAGATGTTCTGTAGCGGCGGAGTAGGAATCTTGGAACTTTCTCATTTTCTGCCGACCGTCGAAGAAGTGTTTGGCTCTGAGTTGTCCATTGTCATCTAAGGGGACAAAGTAAGCATGAATATGGGGTGTGGCTTCATCTAAGTGCAGTTCGGCTCTGACAATGCGTGAGCCGTAATTATCCTGTAGCCACTGCTGAGATGCAAATAACCATGCACGTACTTTGTCAGCTTCGTAATATCCTGCTTTCGTTGGGCAGTCTGGTCTAAAATACTCCGGGCTGGCGGTGAGTAAAATCTCCACGGCATACACTGCATCAGGGCGAATCTTCCGTTGCTGTTGTCCTATCTTGTCGATTACCAGCTGATCTAATGTCTCTGTTGATGAGTTGCTACCAATAAATCTGATATTTTTTTTGCTGCGGTCAGCGTTGGGTGTCTCTCGTTCACGAGCTGTGTGCGCTTCACTGCCTGCTAAATTGCTGCGCTTGAGTTTTTTGATTCGAGCAATTGCGTAAGCCATGCTGCTTCATGAGTGAATCAGGATAATGCGTCGCAGACGAGTCACCAAACCGAGAAAAAATTGCCAGCCTTATTATCTTTCAACTCGGCAACTAGATTCATCTGTGAGGGTTGCACCCCGCCCTTAAGGCGGGGTGCAAAGGCTGGCAATTTTTTCTTCACGTTTTAGCCCAGACACCCACGTAGCCTTTTGTGTCTCGACCGTAGGGAGAGATGGCGTAAGCCACCCGCAGGGCAAAAAAGGTGTAGTGGGTACACTATAGTCTCGGCGGCTCTACTCGGAATTGCTTTTTGGTAGCCCCCACGCGCGGATACAAGGCGTGGTTTCTTGCTGGCGAAAACCTTTGTCTAGCATGGCTTTAACCTATCTTACTGGGTTTTTGGCTGCTCTTGTGTTGTCTTTGTCTTTGCACAGGTTGTACACATTTTCGCTGGCTGTCACTCTACCACACTGTTGGTTTTTTTCTCGCTCTCTGCACAGTTACTACACAGTTTATTGCTTTTCTTTGTGCATTTTTTAGATTTCTTATTATCTCTCTTCTCTATATAAGGTTACATTTCTTTTGACCCTCACTTAGACGCTTGTTTTATGGCTGACAACCATATCCTTTTTGTGTCGGTTGACGTGGGCAGCTCTGGTACTAAGGTGATCTACCAATTTAAGGGCTGGTCTAAACCTCAGTTTTTGATGATGTCTCCTCATCTGGAGCAAATTAACAAGTCTGATTTTCTACGTTACCAACAAGGTCAACTCTGGAATGGTATTCCTTTACCTGAACATGAGGCTTTTGTTGAATGGCAAAATCAGATTTTTGTGGTTGGTGATTTCGCTTTGGTGTTTGCTGATATCGACCGCATTAAGGAACGTAAGTATGAAAATGCTTTGTATAAGGTTCTGGCTGCTATCGGGGTGATTTTAGAAAAGCATGAGGTCAGTTCTACTAAAAATGGTAAGGGCGGCAAGGCTCATGTTGTTGTACATCTGGCTTTCTTGCTGCCTTGGAATGAGTACAATGACCACCCACGCTTTCACGCGCAATTGCAGAAGATGTTGGCTGAGTTTAAGTTTCGTGGACAATCTTGGAATGTTCAGTTGTCTGAGCATTTTCTCTGCCGTCCTGAAGGGGCTGGTCTGTTAGCTATCTACACTAAACGCAATGGTGTGTCTGGGTTACAACACCGCAAGGTGGCTGTTTTGATGTTGGGCCACCGGAATACGACTCTGCTTTATTTTGAGCAGGGGGTGCGGAAGTTTGCCGATAGTCCGCAGTTGGGTTTTAGTTTGTTTCTGGAGATGGTCTGTTCTCGTGTTTCTGGTATTGGTCGTGACCAGTTGGCTGCGGCTATGTTTCTGGGTTTGTATGAGGCGAGGATGGAGGTTTACGGTCAGCAATACCAAAAATATGGGCTGCCTAGTTGTACTGTGCATCCGCAATGGATTAATTTGAAGGCGATTCAAGGATTAGCTGCTGCTAAGGATGCTTCTTTACGGGAGCGGGAGATACAGGATATTGCTGCTGCTATTTCTGTGGCTACGAGTAATTATTGGTTTCGCCTCCAGCAGTGGTTGCAGTTGAATTTACCTGAGTGGGTGAATGATGTGATTGTTGGTGGTGGGGCGGCGGCTTTTTTAGAACCCGAATTGGAGACTTTCTTTAATTGCGCTCCTGATGCTGGTACTGGTAATACTCTGGTCAAGGGTAAACGCGCTCCTGGTTATAAGCATAAAGATACAAGCAAACGCTTGAGCAATTTGGTGTGGATGGACAATATTACTCGTCAAATTCAATCTACTTTTTTTATTGGTTACGGCGATGGTGAGCAGGAGCTGCCTTTTCGCTTGGTTGATTGTTTTGGCATGATGGATCAGCTGTTGGATAGGGTGAAAGAGGTTAAAGGTGACAGGAGCCAAAAAAAAGCGTAAGAGTTTGTCTTTGCCTCGCTTCCAGCCGATAGAGGGAACACCAATGGCTGTGATTGCTGATTATCTCAATTCTTTGTCGGCGACTGAGGCTAAGAGGTTGTTGGAGGAGATGTTGGTGATGTATTTTCTCCCCCGCGCTCAATCTCGGTTGGGGGGGGTTTCGCCTCAGCAGGTGCGTTGTTCTTATCTGATTTCACGGCGGATGGCGGAATCTCATTTCGGCATTATGGCTCTGGAGTTGGGTTTGGATGCTGAGGTTTATGCTTATGTGCCGTTACCTTTTGCTGCTGCTGTTGATGGTAACGGTAGCCATTCGGCTGTAGTTCAGGAAATGCCTGAACTGGAGGAGCAGGAGGAGGATGATGATGAGGATTCTAGTTTAATTCCTGGTGAATTAAAAACTGGTTTTTTGGACAACCTGTTTGGCTAATCCTTTTTTATCTGATTACATATCCTCAAATATAGGTCTCCTGGCTCTTGCCCCTTCGTCTACTTTCATAACCAACATTTTTTTGAGTTTTCGCCCCGGTTCCAGGGCTGCAAATTCTGCCACTTCGCACTCAAAGGGCTGGCGGTAATATTTGGTAGCAAACGGATGATTGATAAACCACTCTCTATCTGCGTCCATCTGTTGATCTGCTAAATCCCCCATCTCTGGGTGCATTTTTAAGACTCGTGGTGATTTCGCTGGTTTATTCATGGGTGTTACCTCGCTTTAGTTGCTTAACTGCTTTGCGTTCTTCTGGGGTTAATTCCTGCCACACTGCTGCTTTAAACTCATCAGTCCATTCTTCTAAAAATGAGTTGATCATTTCCCACGATTGATCCGCAATGCAGTCCCTCATCAGTCCTACATTTACAACTAGTGCCTGTTTTTCATCCACAAATAGGGAGGTGGAACAGGGGGTGGAACGGGAGGTGGAACACTCTTCTATTACTTGTGGTGACTGGGTTTGCGGCTCATCTACAAGTTGTTCCACCCCCTGTTCCTCTAAACTTTTTTGATTTTTTTCTAGCGGTTCTATTTCTTGGGGTGTTACTTCTAGCAGTGTTGAGGGGGCAGTTTTATTATTGCTCTCAAAATTTGGCAAAGTTTGGGGGGAATTGGTGGAACAGGTGGAACACTCTGGCTGGAAGTCATGTTTTACAAGGGTTTGAGGCTGTTCCACCTCCTGTTCCACCCCCCGTTCCACCTCTTGTTCCACTTCCTGTTGGGGTCGAAGCCAGGGACGAATTAATCGACCCTTTACCCGTTTGCGATCGCCCCTTGTCCAGCCGTGAGAACGTAAAATAGCAGCTACACGGTTCTGTTCGGCTTTACTCTGCTTGGCTAACTCAATCTTGAGGACATCGCTGAGGATTTCCCCTACAGATACTTCCTTGTGTAACTCAGCCCAAGCCATTACCGCCTCTTCCCATGTGTCGGTGCTTTGGTATTGTTTATTGGCTGCGTCTAACCATTCATCTTCTTGTTCAGTCAGTCGCCATTGTTCACCATTACGGTAGGCAGCTACAGCCGTTGCCCAAATTAAATCTCGTTCTTGCTCTAGCAGGTGGATGGGTATTTTCTTAAATAAAACCTTAATTACCCAAAAGCGACGTTCCCCAGTGGGGTCATAGAGAAATTCATCTAAATTGGTAGTTCCTACTAAGATTGATGGACGGGGGAAATCCTCAATATCAGTCCCATAAGGGCGACGCATTGAGTCTTTCTTTCTGGACAGAAACGCTTTGAGTTGGGAGACATCCTTTTTCTTGTAGGCGTTCTCAAACTCGGCATATTCTAAAATCCAATACTGGCTGATTTTTAATACCTCATCTTTCTCTGTGCCGTTGAGGTCATCGGTGAAAAATTCTTCCCCGGCTAAAACTTCCCAGAATGTGGATTTGAGGGATTTCTGCTTACCTTGGAGGATGGTAATTTCATCGTGTTTACACCCCGGCTCAAATGCCCTGGCGACGGCGGCGATTAAAGTGCGCTTCATCAGTGCGGCGTGTAGTGGGTCAGTAGTGCCAAAATAACGTTCGGCTAATTTATCTAACAAACTGACATCTACATTGGGGTAACGCCCTTCGACTGATTCTAAATACTCCACTACTGGGCTGTAAGAGTTGGCTTGAGCCAGTTTTAAAACAATGCCTTTGGCTTGTTCTTTACTGATGTCAATGTCAATATCAATTGCCACTTGTAAATCAATGCGGTCAAGTGGTAATCGTTTACCGTCGAGTTCTACTTGTTTTTTGAGGGTATTCCAGCGTAGGCGTTCTCCCCACACGGCACGAATGGCATTCAATTTTTGTTTATACTTACTTTGGGCTGGTCTATCCCTCTCGGCAACGAGTTCTAGGGTTTCGTTGAGCGCATCTACTACAATGCGTCTATCCTCGATGGCTTGCAGGATGTCTTCGGCTGTTGCTCCGTCGTCTATCCAGTCTTGAATATCCAATCCGCCATGTTTGGGTAAGTGTGTCCAGTAAAAATCGCTGGGTGGGGCATACAACCACTTGGCATCTGGGAAGTCTTCATTAATATCTTCCATGTGCTTTAGCCCTGGCTCGTCACGGTCGGGACAAAGAACTAGGTTAGCACCTTCTAAAGCACTTTGGTAGTTGCCGTAGGAGCGATACTTGCCAGCACCGCCGATGTTGGTAGTGGCTGCTATGTCTCTTGCCCAAAGGCTATCAGCTAGGCGTTCACCTTCGACTATGAAGATGGTTTTACCTGACGCGATCGCTTCCCTGATTTCGGCGTAACGATAGATGGTAATTTGTTGCTGGTGGGAGCGTTTTTGTTCTGGTGAAAAGTCTTTGGCTTTCGTCCAACGTGTTCCGTCCCAATATTCCTGAAAGACATCCTTATCTTTGGTCTTACCTGGGCGAATGATTGTGACCTTAATTAAGGGATTACCGGCTATGTCGGTGTAAACGTATTCTTCCTTGCCTTGGGGACGTGGTGATTTTTTGGCTGTGGCTAGTGCGTAGTATGGTTTGCCGTTGCGGTCGGTTTTAGATGTTCTCTCCCAGCCAGTAGCGGGTTCAGCATCTCGGTTGCAGACTGTTAGTTCACCGATGGAGTAGCACCAGTCTGGTTTTCCACAGTGGGGACAGGGGTTAGTTTTGCTAACTTCTACTGGTTTATTTTTGGTAGCTGAGTCATTCAATACTTGTAACGACATTTTCCTAATCCTCCATTAAATGTTTGTTTTGGAGGAATTGGAGCTATCCTTGGGCAGTAATCTTCTATCTAAGCCTTCAGCAATTCAATTTCATCAAATTTCTGAGTTGCTCTTTCTATTTTGGTTGCCGATGTTACAATGGCTTAATACTCCAAAAAAGTAAGATAAAATTACTGGTAGGGATATTAATTAGGCTCTGTCAAAACCCAATTCCCAATTCCAATTGAATAGAAATTAGAAAGCCCTGTTGTCTCGTCGAGACACGGGGTTTTCACTATTTAGTCTCTTCGTACTTGGCTAACCAAGCCCTAACCAACTCTGTTACTTCCTCCTCTTGAATAACAAATGCTGTACCTTTTCTTCTGAGAGCTAGAAGCTTCATGCTTCCCATCTCAGAATAAAGATGTGGGTTGTGGTCTTCTGCTGCCTTTGTAGGACTCCATAAGACCAAAACTTTTGCTGTCGGTGTTTTTGTTACCTCTTTTGAGGTCATTCCGAACAAAGCTCTATTTTTAGTGACCCATCTTTCATAATCCGATAGCTCAACTAATGGGCAGGGTCTCCAGGTAGTTAAACCACTCTTATTCTTCTTTTTTACCTGTAGAATTTCCCGTTTTTCGTTGTAGACCACCTCACTCTCTCCCCGCGAACGAATAGAGATAATCAGGTGTGCCTTTTTGGGAAATCTGATAAACAAGTCAATAGGATGGTTATCTTCTACCTTCAGTACCGGAAAGACTTGTACTCCCTGAGTTTTAAACTCACTTAAAAGTACAGTCATTAATTTTTCCAGTCGCGCGAGTTTTTCAACTCGGTACAATGGCTTATAAGCCATTGCAAAAAGAACCCAGCCTAACGGATGAATCATGCCACCAGATACGAGTGCAGCACCACCAGCCGCTAGAGCAAGAGCAGATTCATAGTCTTTCGCCTCCCTAATTTGCTCTAACGCCGCTTCATTGTGCGGTGGGAGTTGAAAATCTGCTACTGGGTCTTGCACGATCGTCATTGGTGACTTTAAAGATTAATGATGTGAATTTAACACAAACTGTACTGAGTCCTAATCTTTGAAACTGTATATTTTCTTGTTCAAAGTGATCTTAACGCAATATTGCAACATCAAGTGAGTGGGACACCTCTTTTACTCAGATACTCCTTGATTGCTTCTTCAACTGCGTCGGTGATCTGAATTTCCTGTTCCGTGCAGTAGACGCGAAACTTTTTAGCAAGGTCTTTTGGTACTAGAGCAGTTATTTGTGAATAGTCTGGATTGTTACGTCTCCCCATGCCATTACTCATAAGATTTATTGACTCATTTTACTGTTGCAATAACAAAACTTCATCTATTGTGTTATTGCAACAGCACAATATTGCGTTAGCATGACAGTAGACAGCCAAAAATAACCACCCAACAAAGGCAATAGAAGCCAGAAAGTGATGTTTAGGCTTACCAAAAACTGGATGTGTGGATTAAAGGCGATTCAGCCTCTAAATTCTCTAAAGCCAGAAAGATTCAGACTTTTACCAATAATCAGAACCATGACAACCACATACACCAATGACAAAAATTGGCTTGTTCAAGCTAACTTGCTTGCCAAATCTGGGTTAAATGCCCTGATTGCAGGTAAAGACCCTGGTGCTGGGTATGGCAAGGCAACCTATGGTGATTTTTGTATCATGATGCCAGCCGCCTACTCAGTAGTTCGCAACCGGAACATTCGTCATCACGAAACCATTTCTAAAGATGGGTGCTGGGTTCGTTATGTCGAAGGTTCACGCAAAGACTTAAAAGACACTCAATTTTTCTGGGGTAGTGCAGCGATCGCAAAACTTGACCACAGCTTATTGCACGAAGACAAATCTAAAAAAGCAGAACTGGCACTAGAAAGCATCCTTGCAGATTTGGCAGTTCTGAATGTCCCAGATGGTATGAAACTTTCAATTAGCTTGAGTAACCACAACCCAGAACGCTGGGGAGGAGAAATCAAGCGCAGAGTGCAAGGTACTCACACCTTCCAACACAAACACCCCGTAAATCGAGAAATTATCACCAAAACTGTTGAAATCGTAGTTACAGGCATTTATCCCGAAGGGTTTGGAAGCATCGCCCATTGCTTATTCGGTGAACCAACTCTAGCCCTAGAAGAATCAGAAATTGCCATCGCCCTTGATATCGGTTCATCAACTTGGCTAATTACCGTATTTAACGGCAATGGTGCAGTCATAGACCGCCATCTAATTGAAGGTGGATGCGGTGAACTGCACTCAATGATTGCAGAAGCATTAGACAAGAGAAACGACAAAGTAAGTCTGCTATCCAAAGATGTCAAACATTCACCTTCTTTAGTGAACAAAGGAATTTTGGAAGGAACTTTAACTTACGGAGGAAATCACCTCACAGGCAAGAATTTTGAGGCTGAATATAGGCAATGTCTTGATGATTGGTGGGCTACAAGAATTGAGAAATTCGCCAATTTCGTTACCTCTGGTAATTACCTGGATAGAGCTAAATACCTTATTGCTTGGGGTGGTGGTGTTTCACTGCCAGTGGTGGATCAAAATCTCGCTGGTTTAGGCTTTGTAGTCTTACCAAATCCCCAATTCATCAATGCGTTTGGACTGAAGTTATTAACAGAAAACTCAATAGGAGTGTAAACAAGTGGCTGATAAAACGTCCTATGAATCTCGGCGTATAAGCATCTCATACTTAGCAGTTTATGAATTGTGCCAGATGTTTGGTATTCCTCAAGATGCCCCAACACAGGCACTATCAGCAGCAGTGGAGAAGCTGATTTTTCAGGGTGGGATCAATTTACAAACATTTCCAAAAAATCAGGTGTCTACACCAACAGCAATTCAACCGAATAAAGCAGGAATAGCTTCTATGGCTAATCAATTTAAGGGGGTAGCCTCATGAACAACTTAAGCAGAGTTCATGACAGCACTTGGTTATCGTCTACGAAAGTGTATCAAATAGACAGAACAATGTATCAATACCTGTATAAAACAGGCACAATCCAAGCCCCACAATTTATTTTTCGTCCATTAGCAGGACAACGAAAAAAAGCAGATTTAAAGCTGAATCACAAAGCTTTAACTACTCGTTGTTATGAAGTGGAAGGTGTGACTACAAAGAGTTCTGTAATCAGTCAAGAATCATTGCAATTGTCACTATTTTGATGAGGTGAATTATGCAGAATCAACCACTACTAGAATTAATTGCACAAACCCAACAATTACTCACCCAAATCAGACAACATCCCCAATTTTTAGCACTGCAAATTGATGCCGATGTCACAATCGGCGATGTTACGCAATTTCTCAACGCGCTGGGCTGGGAAGCAACAGCTTGTGCTGTGGATGTATCGAGAGAAGGTTTTTTTCAGTAATGGGGAGAGCGATCGCATGGACTGCGAATCTGGCGATCGCCCTCTGGTTGTCAAACAACACACAGAGATTTTAGCAAGATGAAGAACGAGAATCTATTTATCGCCGCATTGGACGCACTAACTAACAATGGATGCCCAACAGAATTGGCACAAGAAGCAGCCTTCATCGTGGCCAATGATGATCCATACCAACCAGACTTAGGCAGAACACCAGAGCAGCAACAAATCATTCGAGAAGCACTGCCATACCTACAATCTGGAATCTATGACCAATTTGAAACCATTGACGAAACACCCAATCCTTTAACTCACGGTCAGTTTTTAGGCAATTTTGGGGGAGAACTACCAGACGAAACGATTTGGAGACTTGGGGAAGGTGATTCAACAGCACTAAACGATATCACTGATGACGCAACTAGAGACAAAGCAAACAACATCTTCACCAGACTAGAAGAACTAGGAGCGTGGGAGTAATGAACCGGACAGTAAAACTCAAACTAGATGCACCCATCACCTATGCTGCCTTACATTCCCTTTCGGGCATTAACCAAGAAACCATATTTCAAGCCCTCGACGGTAACGAAACAGCAGCAGCGCAGGTAGCAGATTTCCGCATCCAACAAACTCAACGCGCCCAAAATGCCAAAGCCGTATTCGGTAATCTCAGCCAAGGTTTAAAAGCAACTGAAACAGTCATGGCAGAAGAAACCCAGTTTCTCACCGCCGCCGGTACAACTATCAACAAAATGGCTGATGGTTGGTCACAGGTGAGAGTTAGTGACGCACGTTTAGGTTATGGACTACAGCAAAAAGTGATTGCATCTGACAACCAGCTAGCCCAAGAACAGTTTCGGCATGGGCGGACACTTAACTTATTGGGTGAATCGCACCGTGCCACGCTCAGAACCATTGAGATTGATGCAACCAAGGCACAAACTCAGGTGTGGCAGCAGGTCAAGGACAAGCAACAAGGACTTTCACCCGCAGACCGAGCCAAAGAAACCCTAAAAGATATTCACAGACACGGCTCTAACGCTATGCGCGGTGTGAAAGGTTTCTTTAGACGGTTGATTGACTAAACGCACAAGCCCAGGTCTAGTGGTATTGCCAACCCAAAAAAAGCTGGGTGGAGGCAAGCAAGGGAGCAGAGGAGCGGAGGAGCAGAGGAGAGAAAACTAGCAGTAAAATTTTCCTTCCCCTCTGCACCGAAAGCACCCCTGCACCTCCGCCTACACCATGCAAAGTTTGTATGGCACACCACGACCCCTGGGCTAATCTCTTCTGAAAAGTGTCCCTATGTTGACCAACAATCAAAAACAAACACCAATTTACTTTGATGCAGAGATTGTAGACCAAGGTATACAGCCTGTAGACGGTGAACAGTACGACTCTGAACTTTTACAACAGGCGATTGCTGAAACTGACAGCAGTATCACCATAACTCAAGGCATTGCCCAAGGTGCATTCCTGGCAGGATTGCAAATCACATCAACCCAATATCTATACCTTGCTGGCAGTGTTGGACTGTTCCCCGCCGTGATTGCTGGTTTACCCGTTGGCGCATCCTTGGCGGCTACCCTCTGCTACTTGCGATTTCACAACAGCATCATTCCCCAAATCAGCGACCGCCAGAAATTTGGCATTGGTGTAATTCGCACTGCCACCCTGGCCGCTAGTTCATGGAAGTTAACAGGCGATGCCCAAGACATGGACAAAATAGCCCGTAACAGTTTTTCTACCGTAACTGAACAGGTAAAAGCTTACGAGGGCATCGAGAAACCCAAAGAAACTAATTACGGGTTATTTCTTGGGTTAGCCGCAGTTATTTCTGTTCTCATATCTTTCTACTGGCGTAAGAAATGAAAGACATAAAACCATCAGAACTTAACCAGCGTCGTTATAGTCTGCCACTACGTCTAAATCTCCTAATGATGGCATCGGTAGTAGGCGCGGTGATTTGTGTTGTGGTAGGGCATTTAGGGGACGGGATAGCCAAGAAAGAAATATGTTTTTACCCAAAATCAGCCAGGATACACGATGCACCACTAGAAGCAGAGGGAGAAACAGAACGTTTACTTCTGGGTAATAAGTATTGTAGGTACGAACAGCGATCGCAAATCCCAGCACCCTATCTGAAGGCTAATCAGTACCGCACCAGCAACCCCAACTATAACGAGTGGGCATTTCTCCAGCATGAAAGCTTATATGTATTCCGAGAACTACCAGCTGATAATCCGTTTAAAATTCACTTTGGGATAGGGGCGATGGTGTTGGGGGGAATCGGTCTGTTGTTAACTTCTAAAGCCAAAGACTATCTCAGCGACATTAGACCCCACTACCGTGCTACTAAACAATTTGAAGGTGTGAGAGCGTCTTACAGTGTAAAACTTGGTGAGCAACTGTTAGACCTATCTGGTAACGAACTGCTCAAATACTTGCGTGGTATCAAAATTGCTGAGGCTAGACAGCAGTTTATAGCAAGTATTACCCCACAGCAGCAGATAGCCCTACTCATGGCGATGTCGGCAGAGGATTATTATGACTTTGGTCACTTACTTGATGGTGGCGCAAGTTTTTCTAAGTTTGAACCACAGCAACAGCCTACCGCACAGCTACCACATGGCACACCTGGAACTGTGGATGAACAAGCGCAGCAGCCAGTTATCCCACCTAACAGCAACACCGCATGGGTGCAAAACCTCATCAAACAAACTGCCTTAATTTGGGGCAACCAGGGGGGCGGGAAGTCTTGGCTGGCTCGTTACGTCGTCAAACAGAAAAAACAGGCTGGCTACCGAGTTATTGTCCTTGACCCTGACAGTAATAAAGCAGAATGGCGGGGGGTTGAAAGTTATCACTCTTGGTCAGATATTGAACAACAAATCCGCGATTATGTTGAGGAATTGGAACAACGGTTAAAAACCTTTAATAATTCATCTTTAAGTGAGGAGCAATGGCGGCAGAAACTTTGGGCAGAGGGCAAAGCAACAGCCCTAATTTGTGAGGAAGCAACCACCTATGGCGACTTTATTAAAGATGCAGAATTATTGGAGAAATTCGGTAAGTTGGCACTGACCAAGAGCCGCAAGCAAGAAATGCCTTTAACTGTGGTTGCTCACAACAATACCCAGACTTGTTTATTTGGCATTAAAGGTTTACATAATCTGGTTTCTAAAATGCTGCAAGTTGAATGTTTGGCACAGGTAGATCCAGTAACATTACAGCCCAAATCTACGGGTCTAGCCAAGGTAAAACTCGATAGTTCTAACGAATGGATATTAGTTGAACTGCCCACAATGACTGCAAAAATCTCTGATTTTAGTGACACTGTATCAGCAGCACAAGCTAACCCAAATCCCCCCATTGATAAAGCCACTTTAGAACGGATTTATGAACTGGAATTTAATCTTGATACCAAGGCAGAAATAAGCCCTACCCCATCCCTAACACCACTAGCCCAATCACTGCTGCAATACCTCCAGCGCACCGGAAGAAAGAAGGCAATCATACAGGAAATACAGCCCAACTTTAAGGTAAAAGGTCAACGGTTCAGTTCCGAGGAGTTGAAGCGACTGTTTAATGAATTGGTAGAGGCGAGTCTGTCCGTCTGGCTAGATGCCAATACTATCGAAATTCCCCTTCAACAGACAGACGGGCAGAATGGACAGAAGTAGACAGAATCCTTGTACACCAAGGCACAGAGCAGACAGACATCTAGACAGCACCAATACAATAGACAGAAACTAAAAGCTCTCGGTGATTATCCGAAGGCTTTTTATTGAACTGCGAACATAAGCACTGCTTTCAAGGAGCATTTTCAACTAAACTTGAAAATATATTTATATCAAAATAAAAAATTATGGAATTTCGACTTTATTACCGTGGCGAACTTCATAGCAATGGTAATCCGTTACATAAACATTCAATTCGCAAATGTATACATAAACAAATGAGTGAGTTATGGAAGCAAAAGCCATTAAATAGTTATCAGGATCTTCTGCGAAAAGAAAAAGATTTTAGTTATGTTAATTTTCATATTCTGCAAGAGATAGGAAATTTTACTTTTGTTCCTCTTGTCAATACAAAGATGAATTTGATAGCAGAACTAGATATAACTTTACTTCGTCCAGAAGAACCAGGCCAGATTGTTACGCAAGGTGGTGATATTGATAATAGGTTAAAAACTCTTTTAGATGCACTTAGAATGCCAAAAAATATAAACGAACTTCCTAAAAGCAGTACGCCAGATCCAGACGAAAATCCTTTTTTTTGTCTACTTGAAGATGACAATCTCATAACTCGTATCAATATTGTTACTGACAGACTTTTGGAGCCAGTAGCAGACAATTCACTTGTTGTAATGTTAATCCATGTTCATACAAAAGTAACGAAGGCAGAAATGTATAATATAGGTTTAGGAGTATAGGTTATTAAGTTAGATGTGTGGGTTGCTTCCTAAACAATGCAAGTATATCTCTAACTTAATTTTTAAATTACTTCTTTGGATATATGGAAACTATAGATTCATTGCGAATTTTGAAAAAAAGGTGATAAAAACTCATAAATTCTATTTTTTATAAATATTATTTGTAGGTTAATTTCAAGTAGGTTAAAAATGATGAATCGAAGTCAACGCCGTAAATTAGAAAGAGAAAAGCGTCGTCAATCAAAACAACAATCCAGGCAACACGTTAGTAATATTTTACGTGATTCAAATAATTCAGGTAATTCAGATACGATATGTCATATTGCGATGACAAAATATTTGGTTGAATCAGTTGAAGTAATGGGTTCAAGAGTTCAATCTATTCATTTAATGGTCTGCCATCATCCAGATTTTGCCAATCAAGGGTTCTGTCAAATCAAAACAGAAGATAATGTGATAACTTTCTGGTCTGAACAACCATTTAGTAAATCAGGTAGCTTGTTAACAAACAATCGTGAATGGTCAGGAATTTTTAGACTTCAAATTATTAATGGAGTTATCTCTCAATGTTATAGAAAATTTTCAATGAAGAATATACAACAGCAAAACTCTTCTGCATTTCCTGAAGAAGCTGTAGATATTTTTCAGATAGAAGATATCATTTGTACTAGAGTCGGTGTAGATTTACCACCAGAAGAGATAGATTTACAAACTCCTTTAATGAATTTTCCCATTGGTAAGTCTACACAACTACAAAACAAAACTTACTCACATACATTACAAAATGATGACTCAAATAATGTGGAAGTTTTTACTAGACCAGAGCCAAACTATCAAAAGCTAGTAGAATTATATCCATCTAAAGGAGTTGATGCCTTAAATTTAGCTATTTCGGATTGGTTACAACAGAACACTTTAGATACAAAAGTAGATATTTACCACCATATAAATAATTTAAACCAAATAGCTATGACTGTTTACGAGATGGCATCAAAGCAATCTCAAAATCTTGCATCTCATGATCCTAAATTATGCACTTTTACGCTTAAAGTTCCGTTTGAACCAATTGATTATTATTCATATCCACCTGTGCAAAATAATTTGCCATTAGCCCAAGAAGGGATGTCTCTAATAAATACAGGATTTTTCGATAAACCTATCACTGATTTGATCAATAGTGAAGGAGATGCTGTTAGCACATTAAGGCGACACGCTGTTGTTATATATATGGGAACTAATAATAAATTAGAAATATTCGATGCGGCTTGTGCAATTATTACATTGCAACCGTTAAAAGTAGTTAGGTATGTAGGAGAACAACGAAATAGTTTAACTTCCGTAATTGAAAAAACTTTTAAACCTCTTGTTGAAAAAATTATAACTTTTAGAAAAACCCAGAAAGGAGCAGATAAGTTTCCTTGTTTGTCTTTACTGTGCATAGTACAAAATAAAGTAGATGGAAAAATATGTGAGTTCAGAAGACATTTTACTGCTCAATCTGGAGGGCAACTTATCATACCTGGTTTTAGTAGTGGTCAAGACGATGTAGTTCATGTGCCTACTCCAATGGATGTTGCTGGTCAACCTCGAAATATTCCAGTGATTAGAGGTTTTAAGGAATTGGAGTTAGAACCGGAAAATCGGACTCCAACAGTGTTACTGTTTCGGCAAGATTTGGGTTTGGTAACAACATCTAATGAGGAACTAAAATCATCTGTGGGGATGGAATACAGCAAACTACGTGATTTACTAGCTGCTAGGAAGTGGAGAGAAGCAGATACGGAAACAGCACGGGTGATGTTAGTGGTTGCGAAACGGGAAAAGGTAGGTTGGTTACATATGGAACACATTGATAATTTTCCGTGTGAAGACCTTCAGACCATTGACCAATTGTGGGTAAAGTACAGCAATGGGCGATTTGGTTTTTCTGTTCAAAAACGCATTTATCAACGTGTTGGCGGAACTATAAAGTACGACAAAAAAATTTGGAATGCCTTTGGAGACAAGGTGGGATGGAGGAAAGAGGGAAATTGGTTGTATTACAGAGAGATTACTTTTGATATAAAAGCACCAGAAGCACACCTCCCAGTAGCACCCCTGACTGTGGGCGTATGGGGATTGGGTGGAATGGTTTGTGTTGATTCTTCTCTGGCATGGAGACTTGTAGACTTTAATATATAAAGCATACTGAGAGTTATTAAGATTAATGGATATACAAATCCTCATGAAGCTAGACGAGTGGGTGAAATATCACCAGAATTACAATAACGTATTCAATCTCTTTCTGTAAATTAGTTAGAAGCCCTTGGAGAAACTTTGTTAAATTTTATGAATATGGCAGATTTACTTAACTGGTTGCAATCCAATCAATCAGCTTATTTTTTTTAACATCCCATGCCTGTCAAAATTACCCTTACCATCGTTAAAGGTAATGACTTAATTAGGTGGATATTGCCACATATAAACGGAATCAAAGTTACCTTCAAATCCTCTTTTTTTAAACCATTCAAAAGTTCTCTTCTTTGTAGCTCCAGATCTAGCTAGTACAATTATTTCTTTTTTTTCGCTCCACATTTTTTCACAACTACGCTTTAATAGCTCAGTTCCGTAGCCATTTTCTCTAAAATGCTCAGGCACATTAATATCAGCTAAATACCATCCTTCTCCCTTATGCTGAAAATAATCTCCACTCCAATAACAAATACCGAGTAAGGTTTTATCTTGCCTATATAAACCATAAGCAACTACAGTATAAGGTACTTCTTTTGGTGGCTCGTCAAACATACGCCAACGAGTTTCTCTTAAATCTGGGATTTCTGTAAAAATTAAGTTTATAAACTGTTCTTCCGGCTCTAGCATATTATTTAAACTAATATTTTACTAATGTAGCAAGGAAAAATGCCCTTGGTGTCAGCGACGCTATATCTGCCCTTAATTATGAATTTTCATTCACCCGAATCCTTCAACATTCCCGTCAACAATTCCGACATCTCCCACAAATCTTTATTGCGATTATCATCATAAATCATCAACGTCCTGGGGTCAGCATGACGGCTCAACTTCTGCACCTTTCTAATATTCCCATCCGTTGCATCCAATGCCGCCGTAATCGCCGAATGCCTCACCCTGTGCGGTGACATCGGTTTCTTCACCCCCACCTTCTTAAAAGCCGCCGACACAATTTTATAGATAGCATCCGTAGTCAATCGATGCCCTTCATTATGAAAATCTAACGCCGTAAAAATCGGTAAATTAACATTCAAATCCCCCCTAGCAATTAACCAATCAGCTATCGCCGCCGCCACATCTTTGGACATATCCAAATATTCTTCATTCGTTCCCTTACCCTTACCTAAAACCCGCAACTTACGCCCATAAAAATCAAAGTCACCCACATTAAGAAGACATATCTCCTGACGACGCAAAGCCAAACCCCACAGCACCAGAAAGATGGCATAATTGCGCTTACCAATCAAAGTCTCCCTATCAAACTGCTGTAGCACCAGTGCTATCGTCTTGCTATCAACCCCCCGCGTATCCCGATAAGCCTTGACCTTCTCTCCTTCTACATCCTCCAGGGAATAGTTGCACACCCCCAACTTCCGCCCCATCTTCGCCAAAGACTTAATCGCCGCCAACCGCCGATTAATGGTTGCCTCCCGCACCCCCGAAGCTATCAATTTCGCCTTGTACTTCAGCACCACCATCACCGCCTGCTCTCGCTGCAAGTGCAGAAACTCCAGCACACTATCCCCAGTTGGCGGCATCAAAGTCATCTTCATAAAGAAATCCCGCAAATCTTTCTCATAAGCCCGTCGAGTATTAGGGTTGCGTTTATCTGCCAACAGCTGCGCCAACACATCGGGGTCGCCCTGAAGCTCTGCGTCAAAATACCTAGTTATTGGCGCATCTAAGCACGCTTCTAATTCAACTTTTACTAGCTCCCCCCAACCCGGCTCATTAGGCATAAATGCTCACTAATTCGTTATTGATAATGTATGTTTCCAATAACGTACATCATACCTCGGTAGGAGGGAACATAAATGTTTACAACCTGTAAGAGCAAAATACTCCTTGCGGAAGTAGGCAGGTGTCAATTAGTTATGATAGGTCTGTAATTTCCGGCTTTGATAGCAAAATTGATAGCCTAATTCGTTGAAAAGCAAATATTGACGTTCTTAGGCGGTTTATGTATATTACAGAATGTAATATACATAGTCATATATAAAGAGTTAATCCGAAAATTAGGGTAGAGAGTATTAAGTTGCCGCCATGTTACGCAATATTATCAGTTGGGCGATGCTTATAAGTTTTTGATAAATTGTTTAGTCCCTAGAATACTAGCTCATTATTATCCAAACAGATTTTTGCTATAAATTCTAAAAGTTAAATGCCTGAAAAAAAGAATCAGCACTTTATACCAAGGTTTTACTTGAAGAGGTTTGCGCTACACTCTCAAGAAAAGAGAGTAGGGGTTTTTAATATTTCTTCTAATACTTTTATTGAAAGTGCGAACCTATATGAGCAAGCATCTAAAAATTATTTTTATGGTCGTGATTTAAAAATCGAGGATGCTTTTCAAAAACTAGAGACAGAATCGGCGAAAATTATCAATTCTATATTAGAGGAACAATGTCTTCCTACGGCACATTCAAGAGAGCATCAAATGCTCTTGATGTTTATTATTACCCTCCTTGGTAGAACCGTATATGCAGCAGAGACAATAGATGAATTAGTGGAAAAATATAAAAAAACTGTATCATCAATAGCTCCTAACATTTTATCTGAATCAGAACAAAAGATTGCTCTAACTCTAACGGATGCAGTTCAAGAATATTTGACAATAGTAGTATCATTTTTTCCAATAGTTAGGGATCTTCATTGGAAACTTATTATTAACGAAACCGAAGAACCTTTTATAACATCAGATAATCCAGTGGTTCTTTATAATCAATTTCTTGAAACTCGAAAGACATACGGTAGTAATGTTGGTCTTGCTTCTAAAGGACTAGAAATATTTTTACCACTCTCTCCACAAATTATTCTAATTTTGTATGATAAAGATGTTTATAAAGTAGGAGCAAAAAATCAAGTTAGTATCCAATTGACTATGGATATTGATATCAAAGCTTTGAATCTAATTCAGTACATTAATGCCAACAAGAACATATATTTTAATGAGAATTTTTCAGAGAAGCAAGTTCAAGATTTGCTGAGAACTGCTAACCGCTACAGAAGGCAATTAAAGGCTAATTGGGATAAGTATCCAAAGAAAGTTGAGAATGAGAAACAGAAAATTCTATTGCATCTCTACGGCTCAGATGTTAAATGCTCTTTGAAGCTTTCATTCATTAGCATTCTCAAGAAGGCTAAGTCATATTCCCTTGGACAAAAGGTTACTCACGTAAGAAATGAGCAGCTTTGTCGTCTACACGAAGAGTTTCTCGATCTGGTTGATAAAGGTTTATATCATCCATTTGATTTCTATGATTTTATTAATGACTGTAAAACATTGCCCCTTTAAAACGAAAATATCTATGTTTGACAGAAACTATCAGGTTATATTATAGACCTGCCCGAAATTAAATTAACGTCAAAATAGAAACTAAAACTTTATGGCAGATATCCTATCACTTAGCTGAATTACTCAACATAGTTATTAACCGCTTAATTTGACCAACTCGCTTACGTTGGTCGTAGCGGCGTTTGGCTTCAGTGGTGATTTTTTCTAAAAGTGCGTTATCTGCATTAGCAAAAGTCCAAGCCGCTTCTAGAAATACCTCAACTGTGATTCCCCTGTCTTTACAAAAGCGTGTTAATTCTTGGTCGAGGTCTTTTTCTAAAACGATCGCTGAATGTCGTCGTGTTTCGGGGTACTTTTCAAGTTCGGCTTGGAGTTCAGCGATTGTGTCTGCTGGTGTAGCAGTTGGGTTGTCGGTAGCTGGTACTGGGCTGGTTTCCTGTGGTGAGTTTTGTTCTTCTGTTTGGGGTTCGGGTTGTACTTTGGGAACGAGTGCATCCTGGCGTGGTTCAACTGTCGAACGATTGCGTTTGTTGCGTAGTTGGTTGAGTACGTTATCTGACATTATTATTTACCCCCAAGTGCAGCCTGAATTTTCTCAATTAAAATTTCAAATGGATATTCCAAGTCGTTATACCCCAACTGCGAGAGAGTTGTACGTTTGTTGATGGCTTGTTTGTAGCGTTCTGATTCACGGATTGAGGGTATAACTAACTCCTCGCCAACTTCATCACGCATTCCATCTACAGCCGCCCGACTTTCTTGGGCTTGGGTGTTCCCAAACCAACGGTCGCGGAAGGGTAAAACACCTAATACTTGGGCATTCGTTGCGCCGACATCTTGCAAGCCACTGAGTAAGTCCAGTGTCCGCACTAGCGAACCATAACCTTTAACTGATGCTTCGGCGGGGATAATCAAAAAATCTGCTGCGCCGATGACTGTCAAACAAATTTGCGATCGCTGGGGTGGGGCATCAATTATACAGACTTTGAATATTTTGCTGATGGCTTCCAATCGTCGTTTGAGTAAGGTTGCACCCACTCCACTGTTAGATAAATAATCTTGTACGGTATCAAGTTGGTCGTCGGCAGGGATAAGAAATAAGTTGTCGTTGTCTTGAGTCGGGTAAATGCAGTCTTCTGGTGCAACTGTTTTTTTGAGAAATTCCAATAGGGTTGGTTGGTTGGGTTCTAACTCAAACCCCAGATAGGTGGTGAGATTATGTTGGGGGTCGGAGTCTAGCATCAAGGTGGGCAAGCCCTGACGTGATAACAGCCGCCCCAAGAACAGTGAGGTCGTCGTCTTGCCCTGTCCGCCACTCAAGGAGCTTACGGTAATCGTCAACATATATATTTTTAGTAATTTATTAAATTAGCCAATTAACTTAAACTCATTTGATTAATTTGTCAATTAATAAATTTAGCTAATTATCTTTTTAGCTTTTTGACTTTAGCTAAATTTAGCTTTTTAACTTTTTAGCTTTTTAGAGTTTTGGCAGGGATTCAGGAACATTCCGAGATTTAGGGCGAAATGTTTGCTCTGGTTGCTTTTCAGCAATAAATAGATGGTGTCAAGCTCTGGTGTGAGAGGATAAGTTATTGAGTTGGTGCGATCGCTAGTTTGTCTTCGCTACTCTAACCCCAGGTCTAGCTGTACCGATTCTTCTTCTAATGGTTGTGTTTTTTTGGTACGTCGTGTGCTGGTTTTGGTGGTGAATTTTTTAGCTGTTTTGGTTTGGAATTTGGCGTGTTCTGCGCGGATGCGTTCTAGCAGGACGGATGCAGGTTCGTCGTTCGGGTCTTGGGGTACGAGTTCGCCGCGAAAGGCTTTGGCGAGAATGGATTGGTCGAGTTGATCAATGTCTGTTTTGGCTTGTTGATATTGTTGTTCAATTCGATCAATAACTTGCAATAAAGACTCAACACGACACACTATTTTTTGTTGTTCTTCTAAAGGAGGAAGATAAACGGTAATTTTTCTAATTGTTTCCATAGAAAGGCTGGCTTGAGCAGTTGCTTTTGCCCAAAAAAGTGTATTTTTTTGACCAATAGGTGACTGAAGATAGAAAAGAAGATACTTTGTATGAATTCCGTCTACATCAATCTTGGCAACGTTAGGTGCTAAATGCCATCTTCCATCTTTTGGAGCCAAGCAAACATTTCCAGTTCCTGCACCAATAAACACCATGAGTATTTCTCTTCCATGTAGTTGAGAACGTTCAAGAAAGTCAGAGACATCCTTAGAAATATACTTAATATTTTCTGGAACAAACATTCCCATTTGAACATTTTGTGCTCTCACAACTGGAATGTCTCCATTGTCTTCTAGTTTCATGTGCTTTGTGTATTCAAATCCTGCAAGCTTAGTCACATGAGCTAGAAAGTCAATATTAGTAACTCTCCATAATGCTGGTAGATAATCAGAGAATTCATCCTCAACTAATGGAATTTCATCAATAAAAATTTTCCTTGGCTTTTTATATCCTTTTTTCTTTGCTTCTTCACAAGCCTTTTGATATTGTTTTTGTCTTTTCTTTTGAATTCTATCCAGCAAAACTGTTGCAGGTTCAATATCAGGATTCTGCTCCCGCCAATCAGCAGTGAGGTCGCCACGAAAGGCGGCGGCGAGGACAGATTGACGGAACTGGTCTAGCAGTTGAGGAATATCCTCAAGCTCCTCCTTCACTCGCTGACTCCTAGCCTTCAGTGCCTCTATTTTCGCAACTATCCGGCGTTGTTCGTTCAGGGGTGGTAGGGGGATAACAATTTTATTTAAAATATCGGCAGATACGTTGGGGAATGTTGAGCCTGTTCCTAATCTATGTATTTGATATTGATTGAAATGAATAAAAATATTTAAATATTGCTGATAAATGTGTGAGCGAATAGCAGCAACACCTCGACCAATACAAGCATCAAAACCAGCAATATTCATTCGTCCAGTGGTTGAACCACGCACGCATAATATTAAATCACCTTCTTTGCACATTTTTGTTGGCAAAGTAGTAAATTTAGATTTTATTGTTTTAGAAAATGGAGTAGAACCAAACTCAACTGGCCCATTTATTAATGGTATTCCAACTCCATCAACATTGTAAGAATCGCCTGGAGGACTTTGCCCCATACTAATTTCTGCTATCTCCTCAATTTTGGAATATATCCAATTTTTTGGAAGCATTGGAAAATCATCTATATCCTGAATCAACCCTCTTCCTCCCAATCCTCAATCTGCAACCCATTAACTCGCCCAAATTCCCGCGTATTATGCGTAACGACTATCAAATTATTCGCCATTGCAATAGCAGCAATCTGCACATCATAAGGGCCAATCGGCGTACCACTAGCTGCTAACTCAGCCCGAATTCTCCCTGCTATCCTTGCGGCTTCTGGGTCTAAACGGATAATAGTAAACTGACTAAAAAAACGTTGCAATATTTCTAAATTTCTCTCCTGTTGGGTGCTACGGTAAGCACCATAGTACAGTTCTAATTGGGTTATTGTAGAAACTAAAATATCTTCTGGTTGTTGTGCTGCCAGTCGATTTGTTACCGCAGGACTACTATTATTTATTAAGCGGATACAAACATTTGAATCGAGCAGATAAATCAAAATAGCTGCTCCCTAATTTCATATTCTCCCTGTTCTGGTCTTTCTAGCGGTTCTCCTACCCAACCACCAATTACCTCTTCAAAAAAACCAGGCATCCAGCCCCGTTGTTGTGGTGTAACTCTTTTAATTGTTACCGTGACTTCAATTTCTGTATCTGGCATTTCTACAGGGATATCTAAATGTAAAATTCCATCTTTACCCACATGGGATCTGATTTTTATACTATCCATACTTTCTTTAACCTAAATATCAATTATTCTCATTTCCCTTTCTTCAAAATCACCCTCATAATCAATAACAATGGGGTCATCCTGACAACTGCCATAGGTCTGCTCAAAAAAACCAGGAGGCCAACCTAATTCCTCTGGTGTTTTTAGCTGATTTGGTTTTTCTATTCGTTGATAAATCACCATAATTTCTACTTCTTTATCTGTGATTCCTACTGGAATATCTAAATGTAAAATCCCATCTGCCCCGACACGCTTTGATAATTTAATACTGTGCATTCCTGTTTCTCCTTTAGACATTACTCTAGAATATCGACAATAAAAAATTAATCAAAAATAAAAGTTATCTTCATGCGTCAGTTTCCTGTAATCCCCCGCGACGACTAGCAATTTCTTTTTCTATTTCATCTCTATTTAATAAAGGTTCACCAGAAGCAACAATCCTAGAGCGAATTTCACGTAAACTTTCTCCCAAGGGAGTTTTATTGGCAGAGGTTTTCAATTGTTTATCGCTCATCTTAACTACCTACCTCTGATAATTGAGTACATCCAATAATTATTGACCAGCATTAAAAACTTGTTCTGCCGTCAAATTTAACTCAGGGAAAGTAGGAGAAATAATTTTATCGCTACCCCGAAACTGAGTAACTTGGTATTCCCCATCAATTAGTTGATAGATTGAGAAAGTGGGTTGTTTGGGATTACCAATAAATTTCCTAGCTCCCAATGCTGCATAGTCAACAATCCAATATTCAGGAATGCCCATCTCTTCATAATCGGCAAGTTTGAGATAGTAATCATCGCGCCAATTTGTACTGACAACCTCAATAACTAAAGGAATTGATGTACCCTTAGTCACAGTAGAAGATTTTTCCCAAAGCGGTTCATCAACTAAAGCAGCGTCATTGAGGATTAATACATCTGGGAAATAACCTGATTCTCTTTCCGGTGGTCTTACTATTGCTTGATTAGGGATAAAGTAGGGGAGATTTAATCGTCTAAACTCTACAGTCAATTCAGCCGCCGAAAATCCTTTTATCCTTTCATGCTTCCCTGTAGGCTGTGCCATTTCGACAATTTCCCCATTGTGCAGTTCGTAGCGTACCCCAGAGTTTTCGGGATACCACGCGATAAATTCGTCAAAGGTAACTATTTTTGGTAAGGCTTGGGTCATAACAATTAGTTACTGTGGGTTTGCTTTTATTCTAGAAGTGCTGTCCCTTCCTCGGTTTCTTCCTCGCCTTCTAGCAACGCCGTCAACGCCTCCATTTCTGCGATCGCTGTTTGTAACTTCGCCATAATAGCGGCGGCAATCTCATCTGGTTCTGGTAAATCATCCCCCGACTGCAAACTTTCATCCCGCAGCCAAGTTATATCCAGGTTTTCGCCACGTTTAGCAATATCCTCCCGCGTGAAGCAACGCCAACGTCCCAACTCCCCTTGGTCAACACGGGGACTGTTACCATTGGGGTCATCGCCATAGGCTGACTCAAACGGATGAAAATGCTCTCTAGTTAAAGGTGTGCGCTTGCCAAAAGTAGGTATATTAGTTCTCATGTCATAGAACCACACCTGCTTGGTGTTCCCCTTGTCTGTCGTTCCCCGTTGGAAAAACAGCACATTAGTCTTGACACCTTGAGCGTAGAAAATCCCCGTAGGCAACCGTAAAATTGTATGCAGGTTGCACTTATCCATTAAATCAGCGCGGATGCTCCGCCCTTGCCCATCTTCAAACAGCACATTATCAGGTAACACCACCGCCGCCCGTCCTTGGGGTAACAGTCCGCGATAGATATGCTGTAAAAAAGCTAACTGCTTGTTTGACGTGGGAAATGTAAAATCATCCCGTGTAGGCAGTCCACCACCCTTTTTCGTGCCGAAGGGGGGATTAGTTAAGATAACCTTGGCTTTTGGTAACTGCTGTCCATCACTGGAGAGAGTATCGCCTAAGCTGACATCGCCCTCAATACCATGTAGCAGCATATTCATTAATAACAGCCGATGGGCATCCTGTACTAATTCAATGCCGTAGAATGCTTGGTAACGCTGAAACGACTGTTCCGCTTCACTGAGGTCAAATAAATCATCGGTGTGTTTTTTGATATAGCGGTCAGCAGCAATTAAAAACCCACCAGTCCCGGCTGCGGGGTCTTGTACCAGTTCCCCCGCTTGTGGTTTGATGAGTTCCACCATGCAATCAATCAAAGGACGCGGTGTAAAGTATTGCCCTGCACCAGATTTTTTCTCACTGGCGTTTTTCTCTAACAGTCCTTCGTACAAATCGCCTAAGCCTTCTTCCTTGGCAGAGTACCAGTCCAGTTCATCAATGCTTTTGACCAGCTTATTAAGGATTTGCGGTTTTTTCAGGGCTGTTTGGGCATTAGCAAAGATGGCCTGCACCCGTAGCGGCGTATTTTTAGAACCTAATTCTAACAAGGTGGCGCGGTAAAAGTTCATCTGTTCGATGCCATCCTTAACCACCAAATCACCCCAGCGACAGCCTTCAGGGATTTGGCTTTCTGTCCCTGTTTCCTGCGCCATCTTCAGGAACAGAAGGTATGTTAATTCAGTTACATAATCGAGATAAGTAATCCCGTCGTCCCGCAAGACATGGCAGAGATTCCAGAGTTTTTGGACGATATCAGTGGTTGCGCTCAATGTTTTAAATAAGTAATCACTATATAATTGCTGCTTTGTGATTATACGCAATTAGGTAGTGTTGTCAAAGTTTAAAATTGTTGTGATGATTGGCGTAAAGAAGAATGACAACAGATAAAGTTATTTTCTGACTTACTATAAATTAAGCAATAGCTGTTTAATTATGCTAATTGCCTAAGTATATAAGTAAAAATTAGCCTAAAATTTTCATCCAAATCTTTGCAAATAAACACTATAACAATCAAACATAATTGAATTATCCCGATAAAAAATATGCAGCGTTTGATAAAGTAAAATATATATGGAGGTAAGATTATGACCCAATCTTTGCCAAAATTACTGACATTTGATGAATTTATCGAATGGTATCCCAACGATGGTAAACGCTATGAATTACGTAACGGAGTAATTTTTGAAATGCCCCCTCCAAGCGGAGAACATGAAAAAGTTGTGGGATTTATAGCCCGTA
>NZ_CP023282.1 GCF_002896875.1 Nostoc sp. CENA543 | reverse complement strand
AGCTTTTTCTGGTTTGAAGAAATACTGTGCGATTTTATCGTTCCACTCTGAGTAGTGTATAGTATTCCTTTGTAAAGCATTATTTTTCATGTAATTTTTGTTACAAATATATTTTAATTATACTATGCTGATGAAGTTTGTAAGGGGAGTCCACTGTTGTTGTATGAGTTGATGCTTGATGATTTTTCGGTACCTGCAAGCTTTTGAACATAGTGCAACACTTATTGCAGATACTGCTCTGGCAGTTGTTCATCACTTCAAAATCGCCTTGTTTACAGTTTTGACGATTTATATTTGCAGTTCGCAAGTGTAATTTGATTACGTAAACCGGACAGTAATCTTCTTCCCAAATGAATACTCAACCGCCAAAACGTAAATCTAATAAGCGTTACAGGTCTAGACAATAACTTACACCAAGCGGAATGCAATTTATTGATGTGCCATGCTTGCGGTTATTATTTTGTGAATCAAGGTTACCGCACCAGAATTTACAAAACAGGAATCTACACGTAATTTGTGATTCCTCCTTGCAGAATACAAACGTGGAGTGGAATCACACTTCAATATTGAATTATTGCCTAAAAATTTCGTTCTTAACTTCCGTCTTTACGATAAGACCCACGAACATAAGTATCTGCTTGGGCTATGGAAGGAATCAAGGATAATCCCAAGATGAAAAGTAAAGGCAGTGTTCTCATGAAGTGCGTATAAATGCTTTATTGTAAATTTTAATATTTTGTTGTACGTCCTAATTATTCTTTGATAAATATATTTTTTATATAGACCTTTGCTGATGTTGTCGTCATAAAAATCATTAAAAAACCTATTCAATCGCGACAGCGCAAGAACGGTACACCGCATTGGATTCTACAACTCTTGGTATATATATCTTTGAAGCCACTAAGAACTAGCATTGCTTAATTTGTGCTTACTGCTGCTTAATTCTATAAATAAAACCCTCATAGTATTTATGAGGGCATTCATTTATATCTATACAAATTTCTTGGCTAGGTATCATACAGGGATTCTCAAAAATGGTAACAACGTAGAATCAATAATTTTCGCTTTTGATTCTACTTTTGAGCCATTTCGTTGAATGGGTGGCTCAAACTCTTCTCACTTCATTCTTGCCCCCATGCGATCGCCGCCGTGAGGTGCGACCGTGCAACAAAGGTATACTGCATTGGTTGCTAAATCCCTTGTTAATCAATCTTTTAAGGTAGTAAGAAAAATTTTTTCTTTTTTTTCTTCTTACTTGCACCAAAAACTATAGTTAATTGCGTAGAGTATCCACACTCTGGTGATTGCCAATTAACTAGTTGTGTTAGTCCCTACCCAACGTTAAAATCTGCCGTATTAGAGGCTATCAATATTTAGGAACTACAATTTACGCTCGTGAGCAAAACCCGCATTATTGCGCTATTTAATCAAAGTGGTGGTGTTGCCAAAACAACACTGACTCAAAACTTGGGCTATCATTTAGCACTCAAAAAACGTCGGGTTCTGCTTGTGGATCTAGACCCGCAGGCCAGCTTGACCACATTCATGGGGCTTGAACCCGATGAATTAGACCAAACTATCCAGCTAGCAATTGTTGATAATCAGCCATTGCCCATCCATCCGGAATTAATTCATGGTATGGCACTTGTCCCTGCTGATATTAATCTCGCTGCCAGCGAAATGCAGCTAGCAGGTGCGATCGCCAGAGAATATCGGCTCAAAAATGCGCTGGCTACAGTACAAGATAAATACGACTTTATTCTGATTGACTGTCCCCCTTCCTTGGGGTTACTCAGTATCATCAGTCTGACTGCTGCAACTCACATTCTCGTCCCTATCCAGTGCCAATTTAAATCATTCAAGGGGACAGAACTTTTACTTAGTACCGTTGCCCAAGTTCGCAGTCACACCAACCCAGATTTACAAATTGCTGGGTTTGTTCCTACAATGTTCGATAGCCGCACCGCTCAAGAATCACGCACCGTCAAAGCTGTACAAGAACAACTATCAGATATTGGCACTGTCTACCCACCTATTCCCAAAACTATTGCCTTTGCCGATGCGTCAGAACGTAGAGTACCCTTAACATTATTTGAGAAAAATCATCCCGCCGTCAGCGTACTCAAAAAAATTGCGAACAGTTTAGATAAACTCGAAGTTCTACCGTGAGCAGCAAACGCAACGAACCCTACGCCGCCATTAAAAAACCTGTCGAACTGCTGTTTGGCAGCAGTACAGCTGGTACGCAGCCTGACAGTACAGCCAATGCTACCAACACTGTTGACATTAATAAAATCCATCTGCCTCCTTCACAACCCCGTCGCTACTTTGACGAACACAAGCTGGAAGAACTATCACGCTCAATCAAAGAACTGGGTATTATCGAACCCCTGTTGGTGCGACCACTTCCTGGTGGCAATTATGAATTAGTAGCCGGGGAACGACGCTACAGAGCAGCAACAATGGCAGGATTAACCGAAGTCCCGGTTGTTGTCAGGGTTATGGACGATGTGACTACACATCAAGTGCGCCTCGTTGAAAACCTCCAGCGTGAAGACCTTAACACCCTGGAAGAAACCGAAGGTATCCTGGAACTTTTAGCGTTGCGGTTAGGAATCAGCGTTGATGAAACCATCAAACTGCTGCAAAAAATGGAAAACGAAGCTAAAGGGAAAATTACCCGTAACGTTATGGGTAAATCTCAAACGTTGCTGATTGAGGAAGTATTTACAGCATTAGGGAGCATGAAGTGGGATTCGTTTGTTCGCAATCGCCTACCCCTGCTGAATCTTCCTGCTGATGTTTTAGAAGTATTGCGTTTAGGGAAACTTGAGTACACCAAGGCTAGGGCGATCGCACGGGTAAAAGATGAGGAAGTCAGAATTGAACTTTTGCAGACAGCAATTGACTATAACCTGTCACTGACTGAAATTAAACAGAAAGTCAAAGAAATTGAGCAAGAGTCCTCTTCACAGCTATCCTCGCTTACTGAGTCAACATCTCTAAAAGAACGTGTAGATGATACTTGGCGACGGTTCAAACAAGCTAAAGTGTGGGACGACCCCAAGAAAAAAGCACGAATAGAAAAGGTGCTGGCGCAATTGGAAGCTTTGATGAAAGATGATTGACTATTGGGGATTTGGCACTCACTTAGCCGTAAATGATATAGCGGGAGGGAATTTTACCTTTATTCAAGACGTGGATCTGATTGCGGGGGATGCCAACCCGCTTCTACCCAAAAACGACGAGCTACTTGAATTGAAGGCTCATCTCGACGCTCATCATTGAAGTCAAAGCGAGAGTGAGTGGCTCTCCCTGTGGGAGTTGTCCCTAAAATTTTTATGCCGTCTTTTGTCCAGATAAAATGGTCAGACCATTGTTGCTGACGGGGATGGAATAGCGGGACTTGTTCTTGGGTTTCGGGATCAGTAGCGACTGTAAAATTATAGTGACGCTCATTACAGCGATGACAAGCTAAAGCTAAATTATCCAGTTCATCAGAGCCACCCAAAGACTGTGGCAGAATATGGTCAATGGTAAAGCGGTCTGGGCTTAAGTATTCTGGAGAGTGGCAGTATTCGCAAAGATATTTAGCTCGTTGTCTTACAAATTTTCGAGTTGGTTCGGACACCATTTACTTTTCGCCGCTAGTTGAGCGTTAATTAAGGTAAAGATTCGCTGTAATTCGGAAATGCCTACATATTCGGCTTCTTCTTCAGGCGTGAGCGCATCAGCTTTTTTCTTCTCTAACAGTTCTTCAAAGCGAGACTGTAGCTCATCGGTAAATTTAAAAAGATAAATATCACCAAATTCGCTCATCTTGATACCAGAAGGTATTAAGGATGAGGGTTGAATCATCAATTGAGTAGTCATCGCGTGTTCATATTGTCTTTGATTCTATTGTGCCTCAATTAATCAATGATCATAGTTTATTCGATGAAGGCATCCTCGAACTGTTGGCCTTGCGCCTCGCAATTAGCGTTGATGAAACCATCAAACTGCTGCAAAAAATGGAAAACGAAGCTAAAGGGAAAATTACCCGTAACGTTATGGGTAACTCTCAAACGCTGCTGATTGAGGAAGTATTTACAGCATTAGGGAGCATGAAGTGGGATTCCTTCGTTCGCAATTGCCTACCTCTGCTCAATCTTCCTGGTGATGTTTTAGAAGTATTGCGTTTAGGTAGGGAAACTTGATTACACCAAGGCACGAGCGTTCGCATAGTTTTATTGTGCATGGATTAATAGGTCACTTTGACGTAGGCATAAAATCAAGTCAACTTGGAACTATATTTTCCAGACGCAACAACCACTGGTGAAAATGCTGACATTCCTGACGTATTGTATCCAGCCCGATATCAATCGCCAGCAGTGAACCATGTAGTGCTTTGTCGTAGCCATTGCAACAATTACGAATTCGTTTTGATGGTGCTTTCTGTGGATGATCATTAATATGCTCAGGAGAAGGAAAGGCGTTACGCTCGGCTTGCAAAATATTCACCACACTTTCATCGAACCACAGGGCAAACGCTTGTGGCTGACTGTACAGCAACCCTTCAAATTCATGTACCAGCAAATTCGGGATAAAATTCTTGTGACCAATATCCTTGGACATCTCCCGTTCCAAATGTTCAGCCTTCTGGAATGGGTCGCTAGTTTGGGGTATGGAATTACTTCCTGGGAAATCATTAGGCAAGGCGTACATATCAAACATGGTAGTGACGATCGCAGTTTTATCTTCCAGACACTTGCGATTTAATTGCGGCTTGATTTTGGCATAACTTACCACCCCGCCCTTACCTGTGGAACTGGTTTTGACGAGAATCGGATTCAGATAAATATTTTTTTCCAGAAAATACCCATAGAGCAGTTCCCTGACAAAAGTTTCTTCAGTTTGCCCTTCCACGAAAACATTAATCCGCATCATCGTGCTGGTCTCCCGCCCAGGATGTTCTTCCGCCAAAGCTCACCCAAGCTATAGTCTTCCAGCCATGCTTCCAACTCCTGCTGATTCAGCCTGTGAAGGTAAGACTTTCCTTCATCGCGGTCTACAACAATCACATCGCTGGACTCAAATTCATTGAGCAATTCGACGGACTGAGTAGAAACAATCACCTGTTTGGAGGCAGTACGGATCAACGAAGCCAGTACCGTAATAGCATAGGGATGAAGACCTAATTCTGGCTCATCAACTAGAATTGTTTGGGGCTGGAGGTCTTCAGGTTGTAAAAAAACCGTGGCTAGACACATAAAACGCAGTGTGCCATCCGAAAGCAGGTGTGCCTTAAATGGAATGTCCTGGCCCCGCTCGAACCATTCCAACTCAATAACCTCCTTGTTTTTTGGAGACGGACGCAGGTAAAAGTCTCCAAAAAACGGAGCAACAAGTCGAATAGTTTTGACAATTCTTTGATAGGAGGCTGGGTAGCTGTCACGCAACAAATACAGAAAGGATGCAAGGTTGCGGGCATCAGGACGCAGATAAGCGTTGTCATTGATACCCTGCGGCTGTTTTATGTAAGCAGTATCACTCGTGTCATGAAAATGATAAACTCGCCACTGCTGCATGGCAGACAAAACGTACTCATCAATTCCCGTACCTGTGCCGGTGAAAGCCTTGGTCTCGAAATGACCCCTACCTATTTCATGCTCACCATTCACGTTCCACCAGAAAGATTCCTTGGCGAACATCAAGCGATTATCCTGGGTTGGTTCAAGGGTAGCGAAGTATCCATTATTGCCAAAGTATAACTGAAACTCTAATTGTTCAGTTGTTTTGCGTCCAAAATGCAGTATGGCATCAGGGCTGCCTTGGCGACTCACAAAAACTTGCAGGTTTTCCTCCAGTAATTGCCCAACCATGCGGAAGAAGCCGATAAAATTGGATTTTCCCGCCCCATTAGCACCAATTAAAATGTTCACTCTGGAGAGTTCAAGGTCACACTTGGCGATAGACTTGAAGCCTTTTAAAACTATTCTCGACAGTTGTTGATCACGGTTCGTTTCTGTCATCAGTCTCCCAATATACAGGCTTTTTATCTGCTGGTTTCATTTTATTTGCTTGGAGTTATCGTATCGTCCTACTGTAAGACCAGTTAGGTGTAAATCCCTGGATGGTTGCTAAAGATATTTGAGGCATGATGATCAACTCATAAGCATTTCTCAGCTTTTCAATGTTAAGAATGTCATTCGTATCAGTGATTTTGAGTTCAGTTATATATGACTCAATATATTTATTCCATTGTTGCAATTTCATATTTTCATGAGAAATCTTCAGCCCTTCGTGCTGCATTGCTACGAAAGCATTAAAATAAATACTTGCAGGTAGCTTATTAGATTTAGATGAATTAACATCTGGCAAAGTTGGAATTAAATTCCAAAGATTATCGTGTGTTACAAATGACCAAGGTAAGTAATGGTCAAGAGAAAAATCATTTATATTTATCAGTTCACCAGAATAAATACAGTGGAGATTAGTAAATTGTAATATTAATTTCCAATATTCTGTCTGTCTTTCTAAAGATTCTCTTTTTTGTGGTGGAAATAGTTTATTACTAAGGGCGGGAACGCTAGGATTACGCCTTTGCATATATTTTAGCCATTCCCAAGATACCCAAGAACGCACAATTATATAATTGTGTTTTATATATGAAACCCATTCTGGATGAAAATTTATAAACTGGCATTGATTAGGCGAACTCCCATCAAACCGATACAGAGGCTTGAGAGTATCAAAGTAAGTATTAGCTAAAGGTATGATTTTTTTATTTACTTCATCATCACTTTTGATTTTACCTAATAAATGCGTAAAGAATGGTCTGATTAATCGAAAGGGTACATATCTCATTAAAGATGATTGCCTGATTAGCATATCATCTAAATTTTGTTGACTTATTTTTGCTCTTAACTCGCTTTTATCAGAATCTTTAAAACTAGTATCACTAAGTGTTATATCTAATAAATTTAGTTTGTTAGCAATCTGGTCTTGTACTCCAAAAGATAAGTGAAAGTAACTATGGGGATACCAAGCATTAGCTAACATTTCAATTGTGATTTCTCTAAAGCTAATTGGTAAAGACGCATCAAATTTACGCCTAATCAAGATATCTAAAAGAGATAAGAAAAAAATGTACTTGTATGAATTGGTAGTGTTGGCAAATAATCGAGAGAGAGCAGAAACATCTAGCCCATCAAATTGAGGTAGTTTTACAACGTCACTGCTCATCAAATTTATCTGCCTTTCTTCCGTAAACTCAGTAGAGAGACTAGGCTAATCTTCCTCTGTGGTTGAGTCACTAGCATACAAGCCCATAAACTCCTCAACTGTGAAATCATCTCCGCAAACCCTTGATAAATTTCACACCAAATCTTCCAATAGAGCTGTAATTTTCCCCTGCGCTTTAGTGCGGTTGTCATCATAAATCATTAAAGTATTTAAATTCGCGTGACGGCTCAACTTTTGCACACTTCTCACATCTCCTCCACTTACATCCAGTGCCGCCGTCACCGACGAATGCCTAATCTTGTGCGGGCTGACAATTTTAGAAATACCCGCTTCCTTGGCGTAGGCTACCACAATCTTACGGATGCCATCCCCCGTCAGCCGATGCCCGTAGTAAGGGCGTAACGAAATAAACAACGGTTGCTTAATGTCTAATTCCTTCCTCTCCCACAACCAATCCTGAAGGGCCTTGCAGCTCTTGGGATGCAAATCGATATTTTCCTTTTGAGTTCCCCTACCCTTGCCTAAAATACTCAAAGTCCTAGCTTCTAAATCCAAATCCTCAATATTGCACAGGGAAATTTCCTCCCGGCGCAGAGCATTAGCCCACAACAGCCGCAGAATTGCATAATCGCGTTTACCTTTTAAAGTTTCCCGGTCTGGTATTGCTAATATCTTTTTAAATGCTTCTGGACTAATGCCCGTCGTATCGCGGTAAGGTTTGATTTTCTCATTTTGAATATCAGCCAAAGTCCAGTCACACTTACCCACCTTATAGGCATAGTTAACCAGTGACTTAATTGCTGCCAACCGCCGATTCACAGTTGCTTCCTTCAACCCTTGGTCAATCAACTCCGCTTTGTAGCGCAAAACCAAAGTTACAGCCGAGTATCTGTCCATCTGCAAGAACTGTGCCACCAAAGCGGGTGTAGGTTCTTGGGCGCATACCGCCATGAAAAATTTTTTTAAATCTTTAGCGTACTCATGACGAGTGCTTTTATTGCGCTTACCCACCAACAGTTCTGCCAACAGGTCACGCTCGGCCGCCACTTGGAAGGGATTGACCAAGGAGAGTGAATGTGAATCATCAGCAGACGACATAACATTACCGAAAATAAATCTTTTCGATAATTAATTTATCACGTATTCTGTGGTGTTTCCTTTACAGCACAAAACACATTCACGCTCTGCCATTACATCAACCCCAATCACTAAAACTCTTGAAAATATAATGCCCTGGTTTTTGCCTACAATAGCGATATCACCCCAGATATCACCATGCCCGCACAGAAAAAACAAAGCAAAAAACCGCCGCCCAGCGAGATGCTCCGCGTCCCCGTTGCCTTAAAAGATGCTGTACGGGAGTTGTCTCGGTTGCACAGACAAGGCCGCACAGTCGAGGTGCTGCAAGGAATCCAAGAATTAGTTAACAAACTAGATAGCACTGCTGATATCGATAGCAATGCTGGCATACAACAGTTAACGCAACGGGTAGCCCAACTAGAATCGCGCCTGGAGTCAAACTCTGCTGGTGAATTGTCAGAACAACTGGCTACCATGAGGGAGCGTATCGAGCAGCTAGAGTCGGCGTATAACCAACTGATTATCTACCTCAATAGCATCAGTAAACGCAAGCAATCATCATCGCGGTACTATCAAGGGCAAGGTGAGGTCAAAATAGATACTTATACACCCCAAAACCTAGCCAAGCGTTTGGGGGTTGATTCGGATTCTCTAGAGCGGATGCGAGTGACAGCCAAAAAGCCGGAGGAGTTTATTAGCTGGAGTCGGGGACGCGACCCTAGTGGTTTGGGTTGGAGGTATAACTCTGATTCAGGGCTGTATCACCCTGTACGTTGACAACAACCATTTATTATCCTTCACATGGGTTACGCCCCACCTCCGAACACCTGGAGGTAGGGCAGGAGACTTTACAATTTGAAGCAAAGCTTAGTGAAAGCCAGGAAATACAATCAGAAATGCTGAAGTGAAATAAATCGCTAAGGGTGCGTCAATTTATGGGAATTTGTCGAAATTTGGGTGTAGCGGCTTTGGTGGCGTTTATTGTTGGGTGTTCACCAGCCCAGTCCCAAGTACCACCATTAACTGAACTTTCCCCATCAATCAGCTTGCATTTACTGCTGGGAAATCCCAGTGGTGCAACGCCAACAAAGCTTACACCTGATAATTACCTGATGGTCAAAAATCAATATGCACTCTCCTACAACAATAGCTTCCGCAGCACTAGCTTAACGCAGATGCACAGTCAGGGGTACCAACTGAAGATGATCGAAAAAAATGGACAAACTATCCATCGGCTTGGTTATAAGTTGTCGGTGTAACGACGTATTACTGCTGCTTGATATAAATATTTATCGGTAGGGCAGTAAGTTTCAACAGCTGCTTGCATTAGTGCTGCAATGTATTTTTGTTCAGATACTAGACTCCGATTAATCTTCATGCCCAATAAATTTAAATCTGTTAGAGTATTACCTCTATTTAAAGCACGACAAGCAAATTGAGCAGCTTCAATTTTTTCAGAATCAGTAATCGCTGGAAAGGGAACTCCTCCAAATAAATCTATTAACTCTTCTGGAATATAATCATTGAATTTCTGCAAGAATAAATCATCATCTCCAGCAGCAAAAACAGGATTAGCCCAAATCATTACAGTTAAAGCAAATAACCAACTTACGATAATTACAATAAGCTTTTGCTGTGAAAATTTAAACCACATCTGTTTTTATTCCATTCATCTTTGTTTTATAGGATTGTCTAGTTAAAACAAAAAAGGTTCAGTAATAATACTTAAATATGGAGCAATGTTAGAGAAGCTGGCACTTTGTGCCGTATCGCGTAAAGTAGTTTCAAATTAAAATATGCGATAACTTTCTACTTAAACGCACCTGTCCTGCTAGGTGCGGTATTACCTAAATAAATTTGCTTAGAGTTTTCAGTCAAGCGAATCCAGCCCAGACCTTTCAAACGATTTGTCAGATTAGATATAGTTACACCAAGTTCATCTGCCATTGCATAAAGGTGAGGCCATTTTGTTAAATCACGCGCCTTTTGTGCTTGTTCCAATATATGCACAGGCATCAACAAGCAACTAGCGAGATACTGAGCCTGCCATTCTCTCCAATCTATCTGAGTGTTAGCAATACTTTGATAAACTTGATCACTAGCACTACGGCATAAGAACGGCGGTATATTTACCTCGATATCACGCTCCATCCGATCTACAAATTTTTCCACATCTTCTTGGTTGATGTGAAGTAACCAGTGTCCAATTTCATGAGCAATCGTGGATTGTCCATATCCTTCACGCAGTTTGGGAATGTCATTATTAATGACAATTTCCCGTTGCAGTGGCAAAATCATAGCTGCTATCTGCCCTTGGTCATCAGACGGTAAACTTTCCCACACAACACCTATATCCAGAAAGTCAGCGACACGGCTAGCATCAATTCGTCGTCCGTTACCAGCATAATTAGGTTTAGCTTGCATCTTATTGAGAAGGTCATTAGCCCTACGTTCAATCTCCTTTTTGCTATATCGCTGTTCCGGCTTAATTACACTCAACTTTCCTTCTCCTCATTTTCTGGTTGGATAGGTTCTTCAAGGAGTTTTTGAACAGAATGAGGATTGTCACGCCACATACGAAACAAAGCAGGCATCTGCTTGTAATTCTGTTTAACCAACTCCTGAAAAATTCTCTCGTCATCGGCTGTGATTCGACCAGCAAGATAGATTAGCTCCTCTTCTCGTTCGGCTAAATCTAGGTAACGCACTAACAACCGAATGACCTCTTTACTAGGAGGATACGCGGCGTGGTCGTTCTCCAGTTTGGACAGATAAGTGTAATCTACTTCTATTAATTTTGCTAGCTCACGCTGGCTGTATCCCTTGTCCTTACGGGCTTGACGAATAACCCTGCCAAAAGTTTGATTCACTTTTTTTTCCTACTTACCTGTAAATTATATCAATTGTTGACTATGGAAGTCAACATAAGTTAGTATCTAAAAAACAGGTTGACTATGTAAGTCAACAAAAAATTGAACACTGAATATGGTGTACATAAAAAACTTTCCTAGCATCAAGACAAATGCGGAACACGGTTGGAGAAAACCAAAAACAGATTTGCAATTATTTATCGGAGTTTGAAAATGCCAACACCTTGGCGACCGTTTGCTAGTTACAACCTATGGTTACAGTTTGCTCCACCAATAGGACAAGAACACTGGCATTGTGACATGAAGCGAGGTTTTACTAAAGCAAGATCACGCGAACCATTGGTTGCAGCACTCTTGGCAACTGATACGATACCACAACGGATTGGTCTACTGGCACAACGAGGAGTTTATGAATTTCATCGAGACCCCTTTATCTTATACCACAGTGATGCTGTTACAAAAGTGGCAGAGATTCTACAATTAGACCAAGAGTCAGAGATAATTCAAGAACGAGTGATTTCTATCTTGAAAAATTACCATTTAAATCCCATTCTCTTTGGGAAGAACATTATCACATTGAGTCGAGGTGATGAAGGATTTCCAGAACCAATTTTAATTGAGCAGGATAATTATCAATTTAACTTATTTGCTGCTATTGACTGTATTTTTGAAGAACAACATGGCACACTGCATATATTGGATTTTAAGACGGGTCAAGCTAATTTTGACAAACGACAAGCGTATGTTTACTTACTAGCAGCGAACTTACTCTATCCTACTCAACCCTCTGTGGCATCGTTTTACAACTTGGAAAGTGAGAAATGGTCTGATCCCATCACTGCAACAGCTAGTCAGCTAAACGCTTTTCGGATTGAACTGGCGCGAATATCCCAACAGCATCAAAAAGATTTGCAACGTTATAGGCATTCTCCGTCTGAGTTTAAACGAATTTTCCCTCCTAATCCAGGCATTAACTGCCAACAATGCTCATTCAATTCAATTTGTGAATTCTCTAATATTGAGGTTTCTGCATGACTGTTGCGCCCGTTTCTCTAGAACCAACATCTCTAAGTGAAATTTTTCCCCTTACTATCTCCCAACCAAATTTAATATGCTTTCGATTGACTCCAGAAGTTGAACGACAGGATGGCAATCGTTTCAGCTTCCGGTTTAGTCGCAAATTTCCTGAGATTATTGTCACTTGGCATAATGGAGATTTTTTTGTTTTAGCTAGGCCGGGTCAACCTATGCCTAGCCAAGATGAATGGCGAAAAGCACTTTTAGAAATTTTAGAGGAATTGAAAGAAGATATTGGAGATCGCTACTACTCAATTCAATGGGTACGTCAGCCACAGCCAACACCGTTAATTCTTGCCTTTCTTGCTATTCAAGTATTAAAAGTTACTCGTCCATTTTCAACTGTAACTATCCGTTCTGATAACGGCGTAGAAGTCATACGAGAACCCGATTTTTGGGCAGAAACTATTGAATTGCCAGAGGGGTTAAAACCTGCTTTAACTTTAACGATTCACAGCAGCATTATATCAAAGGGTGATTTAGCTGATTTTTTAGAGAATCACCCCTATCGGCACAACTTAGAAAAGCTTTTAATTGGTTTGAAAGTTCAAGAAATTGAACGAGGTGGTAACTGTATTATTACTGGGATTGTGGGAACAGTAGGGGAACATAGAGAGGAACTAAAAGAAAAAGCAACTGGTTCAATTAGTAAACAAAAACTAGAGGACGCACCTGACGAACAGCCCCTCGTTTCTGTACAATTTGGCAAGAATAAAAAGCAATTTCATTATCCGCTAATGGCTTTGCGTCCTAGCATTACTGCCCAAACATCTGAGCAACTACAAGTTAAATATGGAGACCTACTCAAGGCAACTAAAATTACTCACCAGGAGCGACAGAGACTTTTAATTACCTATAAAACACAAGCAGATATTTCTCTATCTGCATATGGATTTCAGTTAGGGCGTAGTATCAACAGCCGTAATTACCCGACATTATTCTGGAAACCACCAGTAGCAATTGAGCAAACTCCACTCCTTTTTGGTAGAGGTGTTAAAGGCATTAGAGGTGAAGTCCTTAAGGGACTGTCTAAAGGTGGTGTTTACAGCCGTCATTATGATTATCAACAGCCATCAAGAGTAATTCGTATTGCTGCTTTAAAGCTTTGTAATTTAAAAGTAGATAAATTTTTAGAGGAAGTTCGGCAAAGGTTAAAAATATACGGATTTCAAAGTGAGATTGTTCATAGAAAAGAATTGCCTGAGTTGAGTGGTGCTGAAGCCAGGGCTGAACTAGAGAAAGCCATTGATGAATTAGAGACTGCTGTCAATGAATTAATTACTGTTCCAACTGATATTTTTCTAACCTTTCTGCCAGAGAGTGATCGTAATGCTGATAATGATGAAGGCGGTAGTTTATATCAACGGGTATATTCGCAGTTACTCAGACGTGGAATTGCTAGTCAGGTAATTTATTCTGATACATTAACCAGCGTTGACCACAGACAAATTCTTAATCAAGTAATTCCCGGAATTTTAGCAAAGTTGGGTAATTTACCTTTCGTTTTGGCTGAACCTTTAGAGATTGCTGACTATTTTATTGGATTGGATATTTCTAGAGAGTCAAAGGAAAAGTTACCCGGAACTCTAAACGCCTGTGCAAGTGTGCGTTTCTATGATAGACAAGGAAAGTTTATTCGATATCGGCTAGAAGATGCTTTAATTCCAGGTGAAGAAATACCTCAAAGACTTTTAGAAACATTACTTCCAGCATCTGAACTGAAAAACAAAACAGTTTTAATTTACCGGGATGGCCCTTTTTGCGGTCAAGAAGTTGACCATTTACTGGAATGGGCTAGAGCAATTAACTCAAAATTTATTTTAGTGGAGTGCAGAAAGTCTGGGAATCCTAGACTTTACAACTTAAATCAGCAAAAAATTGTGACTTCTCCAGAAAAAGGGTTGGCACTTCGTTTATCATCCCGTGAAGCGGTTCTAGTAACAACTAAAATTTCAGATCGGGTAGGTTTAGCTCGTCCTCTGCGTTTGACTGTGCGTGAAGAAGGACACCAAGTATCAATTGAAAACATTCTAGAAACTACTTTAAAACTGACATTGCTGCATCATGGAGCGTTACAAACACCTCGGTTGCCAATGCCTCTCTACGGAGCAGATCGTATGGCTTATCTGCGCTTAAATGGGATTTATCCTACGAGTATGCTGGAAGGCGATCGCCAATTTTGGTTATAGAGAAGACCAATGACTGCAAGTAAGAAAGCCAGTGCCGAGCAATAGGAGTAAACAGCGTTGGCACTCAAAACGCTTGTGGTAAAGCAATTTGAAGTTTGACAGCACAAGCGTTTCTTATTTTTTATTTGATTGTTGTCTTTAATATCAACTGTGGTATCACAATTACTTCAACCTCACTATCTCGTGATGCCCCGCCGAACTGGAGACACTTCGTTTAGAGCGGGTGGTGTCGGGGACGGGCAAGAAATTCTCGTAGAGTGGCCACTCACTCGGTAGCCCGCCCCCGACACTCCGCTACGCCACCCGCTCTACCCCAGTTCTTAACAGCTAAAAAAACATTTTTATAACGATTAATCATCAAAATCAATTGGCTGTCCGTTGAAATGTTTATGAATGCTTTCAGGAGTCAACCAATTAGGAATTGTCACCTTTTTATCTACTTCGGCATCCCCATCTGAATTATTTAAACCGTTAACTATTGCCACCTTTAAAGGTGTCTTACCGTCAGCAGTTTTGCGGTCAATTTGAATAGTACCTCTAGCTCTACCTTTGGCAGTTCCATCACTGCCACCTACAGCAGTATTAGTAAAGAAATGGGCAATACAGACTATTCTTTCTTCCGCTTTTCTAGGGTCGCTAAGAGATGCTTTAACAAACTTTTTAGCAGGTTCCTTGGTGATATCTGACTCAGAATAGTTAGTAAATTCATCAACTAATAACTGTTGCGGTAGCTTATCAGGTTGATTATTAATTCTGTCCAGCCAACGCTCACGCGCATCATCAAAAGCTTGTCCTATCTCTGCTTCTGTTTTAGCTATCAACTGAGGACTTAAATATTTCCATGCGTTTCTCAGATTATCCCCGGCGTGTGCATCTATCAGCTGATACAAAGGCATATCAAATAAATATTCTCGGAGCATAACAATTGAAGCTGCTAAAGTTGATTTACCGCTTCCTGCTTCTCCTAACACCCAAACAGGTTTTTGATTATCGATAATCTTCCACAGCCAGCCGTCTTCATGATTTTTGAGTGCTTCGATTAAATCACTGATGAGACGCTGGTCAGTCAAAGGATGATTGTCACTGTTTGCGATCGCTCCCTTGGTCTTCCCCTCAATCTTGCCACGTTCTTGATCCGCCTTCGCCTTATCCCTCAAATTTTCAGCAATAGTTTTATCCATCACAGAATGATTAACAGCACGGGCTTTCAAAAAATCCTCAAGCTGAATACGTGCCTTAGCCCGTTCGTTTTCTGAGTCAGTCAATCCCAATGCTAAACGTTCCTCTGTATCCAGTCCTGACAGTCCATCTTTCAGGCGTTCAGTGTAAAGCTGGGTCGAATGTTGCTTAACTTCCCGTTTATGCAAATTGTGCTGCCAAATTGCATAATCACCAGTCTTTTCCAGTTCGCCCAATTCATAATCTATGCGCTTGAGCCTTTGCGAACGCACGACCAAACAGCCCACAATACCCCATAACCCAGTAACAGCAATCCCATATCCTAATAACTGATTAGGGTTGTCTGTGGGTAAATCACGTACCCATTGAATGGCATCCCCCTTGTAAGGAATGATACTACCATACAACCCGTAGCGAAGCCATTCTTCAGTCAGGACAAAACGTGGCTGGTTACAAAAACGTTTATCTAGTGCTATTTGACTTTCTACACCATTAATTGACCTGGGGCAGAACTGAATCTGTGTCAAATCATAAGGCTGGCGTGTTTGCGATGTTGCCAGTCCGATGATTGCGGCTACACCACACACACCAGCCAGCGTTAACTCGAAAACACCTTGTTTCATTCTCGTCCCCTAAAAATAATTGCAATAGAACCAATGAATAAAGCCAACGCAACTGCAATGCTTAACCAAGGGTCTGATTGTGGATTCTGTTTTTCAATGGTTTGGATGTCTTGGCTAATCTGGGAGACTGTTTCTTTAGTCAAATTCTCAAAATATTGATAGTCTTTGACTGCTAACCAAGTTGTGATACCTGCAACCACTAAACCCCCAGCAGTTTTAAAAATATTTTGCATATTATCTACCTCTAATCCGTCACTGTTGTAATTAACTCTCAAGCCCGTTAACCCAGTCAGAGAGCCAACACTGCATATAGAAAACGAGAGCGTAATTGCCAGCCACAAGTTAACGCCACCACCAGTTATTAAGAGATATTTAGCTAGAAAGAATCCTGTGGAATTTAGTGACCAGCCAATAAAAAATCTGGTCAATTTGTCAGTTGTATTGATAACATCTTTACGGTGCTGCTTGCGCGATTCCAGATGTTCTATTAAGTCTTTGGGTAACGGCGTATCTGGGGCAATTTCACTGGCTAATTCTTCTTGTCCATCCTCATCAATGTCGTATGTCATATTCCTGTTAGAATATTTGCTTGCCCGACAGTAAATTTAGGCGGTAGCTGTCGGGCTTTAACTGTCAGAAACCTAATAAGGCATCTTTAATTTTTTGTACTATCGAACGCAGAGCATACTGTTTCTTTGGCTTGAAGTCATCACGAGCGTTATCACCCATTTCTAGGTAATACTTGCCCAGTTCTTTATCATGTTGCAGGTCAATTGTTTGTTGTCTAATGTCTGTCTGTAATTCCGTCTGCAACATCTTATATTCACCATCAACTTGCATCATGTGTTTATCCACCCATGCTTTCAACTTGATGTGGTCGGTCGCTTGTTGATGACGTAGAGCTTCTTTATCCTGGGATGAAGCGAAATCAAGTTTCATTTCTTCTAGGATATTGGCTAGATGAGTGTCAGCTAAGATTGCTGACTGCACTGCTCTTTCAATCTTCTCGCCGCTTACACCTGCTTGTTTATAGATGTCCCCCAGGACTAGATTTAAGTCCTCAGTCCCTTTGATAGCAGCTAACATTTGCTCTCTGACTTGGGGGGCGAATTCACTAATCTTTGCGCCGTCATTACCCATTTGTCCTATCAGCTTTAGGGCTGATTTATCACCTGTTAACGCTCTGACTACTAAGTTAGTAGAGACGTTAAATTTATTTTTTAACTGGCGTTCCAGGTGGCGAGATTTGGAAGTTACCTGATTTTTGAGCTTCATTGAATTTTTCACAGTGATACTCTTTTAGGGGGGTAAATATTTTGTGGCAGTGATACTCCATTCGCCTGACGTATTGCTCAATAGCTTGCTTTCTTTTGAGATATTGCTGATAGTTATAATGTTCTTGTATTGGCAGATAGACCCAGTAATGTAAGGGCATAATCACCGCAGCCAGCGCACTTAAACTAACAGCAATTCTTGAGAAGTAGCTTAGTTTTGACCAGCGAATTACTAAGCACTCAAGGAGTGTGAAGTCATCACTACTGAGCCTGAGCCGCGTTGAGTCTGGTGAGGATACCTGAGAGTTGGCTTTTAGTTTGATTACGGCTATCCTCCAGAGCCGTACTAATGCCCGTTAGCCCAAGGGATAGTTTGTCTCTGCTTTGTTGATGACGATTAACTACCCGCTCTTGTACTCTGGTTAACGTCTGGTCAATCTTTGCATCAACTTGATTGGCTGAAAAGTCCGCATAAGCGAGTAATGCTGTTTCTACCTGCTCTAAAATTTCGTCAAAGGTGCTGGCTGAGGTGTCAACGCTATCGGCTATGTCATTGATTTGTTGCTCTGACAGGATTACACCCAGGAAAGCGGCCTTATTCGTGATCATCTCGCCTACATCTTGAGGGGCCACCGTGAGCGCACCTGTTTCAATTTCAGTCTCGGTCTGTTGGGACTCTACTTGGGTAAGAAATTTTTCTTCAATGGGTTCATCTGTTACGGATAATTGGCTTGTGGCTTTGGCTTTGAGATAGTCAACGGCTTGGCTCAATTGTTCTTTGGTGGGATTGTTAATGTCATCGCATCCTACAGCCAGGGCAGCTGTTGTGTAGTCGTCTTTAGTAAATCCTTGATAACCCTGTTTGTACAAGCGAGCGCGGACGTTATTGGTAAATTTGTCAGACATGGTGATTACTCTTTATTTGGTTAGTGTTAAAACTTTTGGGTCAGCAGATTTTACTGGTTGCGAACGCTTATTGATTGCCCATTGCGTTGCTACAAATGCCACAAGTGCTAAATCTTTGCTCTGATAGAGTTTCTCAGCCTTATAACTTAGCGTTGCTTGACTAAACCAGTAATAACGAGTGCTGCGAGGTACAGCATCTAGGTTGATTTTTAACCCTGATTTGTCACTTTCGCGGTAGTATAAGAACGTAAAAACTCTAGAACGTAAGCACAGAGAATGGTAGAGCCTCGTTCACCCGTGAAAACGATCAAATTCGTGGACGAATATTGCCAGTGGTATAAAAGTCTGTTTTCAGATGTTAGAAGCTTTGAAGCATTTAAATACCTGCATATAGGTTGCATTTCCGAACTAAAACGGAAAACATTACCAGAAATAGCCAAAATTGTAGGATTAGATAATCAGCAAGGCTTACATCATTTCTTAACTAAATCACCTTGGGAAATAGAGAAGCTAAGAGCTTTACGTTTAGAACTAATTTTAGAAATCATAAAAGGTAGACCAATCGTTTTAATTATTGACGAAACTGGAGATAGAAAGAAAGGCTCATCAACAGATTATGTCAAAAGACAATATATAGGAAACTTAGGAAAGGTTGACAATGGAATTGTAGTGGTTACAGCATACGGTGTATTCTGCGGAATGACCTTTCCTCTGCTGTTTGAAGTATACAAGCCGCGTGAAAGATTAAAACCAGAAGATAAGTATCTAACCAAGCCACAAATAGCCGCTAATTTAATCAGAAAGCTCAAGTCACTAGGCTTTAAATTTAATTTAGTATTGGCAGATAGTTTGTATGGAGAAAGCGGAACTAATTTTGTATCAGTGTTAGATGAAATGAATCTAAACTATATAGTGGCAATTCGCTCAAACCACGATGTAAAGCTACTTCCACGACAGCATACTCAATATCTAGAGTGGCAGAGATTTAAACGTGTATTTTCTGACCTCGACAGTGAAAATCGATATATTAGAGAAATAATTTACGGAAAACGTAGCGAACATAGATATTGGCAGATCACCACAGACGTTGAAAAGTTGCCAGGAAACTCTACTTGGTATGTCATGACTAAATATCCCGATATTACACCCAGGGAAGTTGGGAATTTCTATGGGTTAAGAACATGGGTTGAATATGGCTTGAAGCAAAGTAAGAATGAATTAGGTTGGGCAGATTATCGTCTGACTCACTATGCGGATATTGAACGCTGGTGGGAGATTGTTTGTAGTAGCTATTTAATGGTTAGCCTTCACTCTGAACAAATGCAGTTTTCTGTGCCTGAATCTCCATCAAAATTTGCTGTTCATCCTTGGTGGGATGATGGAAAGGGTTGGAAGAACATTCTTAACAATCTCCGTTTAATAATTCAACCTTTTACTTTATTTAACCTAATATATCCCTGGTTAACAGTTTTTCCTATTCCCCAATTGTCCTTGGGTTTTTCTAAACTTCAATCTATTATTTATCACCTCACCAGTTCAATATTTATTTTCCTGACTCACCCTGATTTCTACTTTTCCTCTGCCTAGAGTGACAAAACAGGGTTAAATAGTCTGCAAGTGCGACTAGAAATTGCTGACCTGTGTATCGAACTAACTGTGCATCATAGAAGTGTTTGAAGGCTTGCCAGCGTTCGTTAAAGTCAGAGGTTCTAAATGAAAAGGCTGGACATTTGCGCTTCAAATAAGCGTAGGTTTCAACAATGCTTTGAGCATTTGGTGATTCAATTTCCAGTGAGAAATATTGCTTTAAGGATGCAACTAACCGATACCAAGTGATATCTGAAATGCTTTTGGCTGTAATGCGTTCGTAAGTTTCTTTGAGAAAGCGATACTTAGTTACATATCTTTTTGTTGCCACATTGATTCTGTTTGATTACTTAAGTGTGTATAGAATTGACTGACTATCCTGAGATTCAGGTTATTTGTATAGCTAAATTAGGTAGAAACAGTTATCTTGATCCGCTAAATTAGCTAGGGACTATCAATAACCTGGGATTTTTGACTTTAGACAAATGTTTTAGCTTTGGACTGAGAGGCTATAACCACGTAATAACAGAGTTTGTCAGTTTTCCTGACATACTGACACTTTTTGATTTTCCCCTGTGTATATGCCCTCTAATCGTGTATTTGATGCAGTCATCACACTGCGTTAGAAAATATTTGTTACTTCGATTTAGAACAAACTCAACTGTATTGAGTTGTTAGTTATCTGTGCTGTGTGCTGTCTATATGTAGCGAACTGCAAACATAAACGCTTCAAACTGCAAACAAGTCAATTTTCAAACCACATTAACTGCAAATAAGAGGGGTCTTCAAACCACAATAATTGCAAATGAAACCACATTATCTGCAAACAAACCACAATAACTGCAAATGAAACCACATTAACTGCAAATAAGCCGTAACCCATGCTGTGATTGGGCTAGAAGATTTATCACTGCAAAAGTGTCCAATTTATACGAACTTTTACACCGGACATATATGTCTATTTATTTAGATATAAATCAAACACTAATAAAACAGAAAAATTTTATATGGGGTATTTCTTGTTTTGACTTAATTTCCCTCTGACGCATACAAAGGAATTCCCATTTTTAACATCTGGTCTCTCAAATCTTGGGTTCGACCTGGAGGTAACTGAGCGTGTATAAAAGAATTTACTTCACTTACTCGTATATTTAATAACTCAGCTAGAACTTTAGCATTGTAACCATGCCGTATTAAGCGGGGTTCTAAATCGTTAAGTCCTACGTTCAAGACCGCTTCAGCCATATCACGGGTGACAGGCTTAGTTGCTGCTTGATAAGCGTCTTCAAAAGCCCTCTGCAAATAATGTTCAATTTGCAAGGGAGTCGTCAGTCGTTGAGCCAAAAATTCAATAGCCTCATCGGTAATCAAATCTTCAGGTAGATAATCATCGTAAATACACTCACTCAATAGCCATTTTATATACTCAACTTGATGTCCTCTAATACCTTCTAAACTAAAAATATTGGTTCTAGCACCAATCTCTTCCAAAGATGGTCGGCGCAGATCATTTTTCAACTTGGGATGACCCAGCAACACTACAGATAAAGTGCAACCATTCTGGCGTACCAATTCAATTAAACGCTTAATTTTGACTAACGTACTGTGATGAATGTCATGAGCTTCATCGACAAACAGCACTATAGGCTTACGGCATTTTTGAATCAAAGCTAATAATTTTCGTTCTCTAAGTTCTGGGTGAGTCGGTGGTTTAGCATCCTTTTCTGTGCTTAAATCCAAAAACAAAGCACTCATCAAAACCCCGACGTTGACCTTATCTTTGTCAATTGCAAGGCAACGAGAAATAATTATGTCTTTTTCAGAGGACAATTCCAATTGCAGTCGTTGTAAAGTCGTTGTTTTACCACAACCAACAACACCTGTTATCGCAATCAAACGACCTTGCCTAATTTGGGGTTTCAGTTCTTTGAATAGATTTGTCTGCTCTTGGGTCTCAAAATACCCCACATGGTCTAAGGTACGTTTCAGACCAAAATAAGTCATGACATCACTCAACATCGCTCGTACCTGATAAGGGGTGGAAGAAATCTCGAATTTGTTTGATTACCTCCTGCTTATTGAGAGTAGTCACCAGAACCGCATCAATATAAGCCATTTGTTCAGGGGTAAGTTTTGCTAATGGGCGTGCCAAATAATCAGCGATCGCTAATTTGGCTGCAATCACCGTGCTGAATGTCAGTTCTTGAAATGGGTTAGGGTCAACAAAAGGCTGCACCTTTAGTGGGGTTGTATTACTCCCGAAATCTGGGTTATTGCCTTTACCAATCACAGAATTCGGTAAAGACAACTCTTTAGCTAAAGATTCAATTCGCTCTGCCCGTTTCTGTGTACGTGTTTTCTTAAAACTACGGTAGCGATGTAGGGGGATTGGCCCATCTACAGGTAGAAATGGTCCATAGCGCCGTTCTTTGTGTTCTACGTACAATTCGTTGTCAAATAAACCCCACCACAAAACTACAGTTTCTCCAGCCAAATCTGGCTCAACCTCATAAGCCACCCCCTCAACCATAACGTGAGCATCGATGCCGACTTTGCGACGTTCTGGTTCGCGTGCAAATGTACAAAAACGTTCCCAGGTACACATTTGTCGAATTCCCGCCTTGGGTAAGTGTAAGAGCCAATCGTCCAGCCGGGAATGAGGTTCGCTGCGATGGGGTCGGCTATTGTAATGGAGCAAAAACTTCATCAACCAAGCGTTCGCCTCAGCTTCCGTCTCCGGTTCATGCAGGTGGTAAAGGGTTTCGTGCATTTCTTTGACCGTGCGAAAGGGTCTTTCCACTTTCCCCTTAGAACGAGCCGTCACTCGTTGCCCATCTTTGCCCGCAGGTAAATGAGTACGTACTTCAATCCCCAAATAACCCATGACTTTTTGAAACACTAAGCTCTTAGCAATGGGGCCATTGTCCATGTACAGCATTTGGGGAATGCCTTGAAAGGGAAAGTCGCTCCCCGGTTTGGGTGACATGGCAGCAAACATAAACCGCAGTGCTGCTTCCACATCCTCACCGTAAACACAGTGGTATTCTTGGTATGCAACACCACTTCGGTCATCCACAACACTATAAAGCATTAACAAGGGATGCCCCCGCCCCGGTTCTAGGAAGGCTGGTGCTTTAACGTGCTTGAGGTCTGATGGGCTGAGGTCAAAATGCCAACATTGATTGCTATATTCTGCCTGAAAGCGAACAGCAGGCGGTTGCCGTAGAAGGGTATCGCGGTCGTAGCCCCATTTGTTGAGATAACGATTGACGGTGGTTGGTTTGAGCAAACCTACTGGAACGCGAAGATGACCATCTGGTGTGTTGATGCCATCTTCTTCCAATAAGCGAATTGCTTGTACGGTAGATAAATGGCGACCTTTGCGGTTAGATGTACGTATTTTAATCGCAGCAATAATTTCGCAGTATCGCTCAAGAGTTCCTTTTGGAATTACACGCGGTACATCACAATCAACGCGACGTACTGGGCGAACTACATTCCCGGATCGTAGTGTTCGATACACTGTATCTTCAGAAATGCCATACAGTTGAGCTATTTCTTGGACTAATTCCCGACGAGATGGACTGCGCGGTGGTAGTTGGTCTAAGCGGCGACGTAGGTCTACGATTGCATCAATTGGTATTTGTTTCTTTGGCATCCTATGATTTCTCCACCAATTTATCGTGGCGTGGGTGGAGATGTTTGCGTGACAACCAATCGTAGAGGGTGGAAGGTGAACAATCGACCAGTTTGGCAATTGAGCGTTTGCTGATTCCTTTGGCTAAATAACTGCGAATTTCTGCTTCCCTGGTGTCCAGTTTCAAATGTGCAGATTGTCGTCCTTTGGGTCGCCCTAAAGTTTTTCCTTCAGCTTTACGTTTAGCTAGTGCTTCGGTTGTTCTGAGTACAATCAATTCCCGTTCGATTTCTGCTGCCAAGCCTAAAACCGTTGCTGTAATTCGGCTTTGCATTGAGTCATCCAGTACCATACCTTGTTTGGCGATATGGACGTTGATTCCTCGACGCACGCAACACTCCAGCATTTCTAATACTTGTAGGGTGGAGCGTGCCATCCGACTAACTTCTGAAAAAATGACTATATCTTTTGCTTGGGCTGTTTGATTCAGTAGTTGTCCTACACCTCGCTCTAACCATTTCTCCCGTCCAGAAATTGTGTCCTCTACAAACTGGATGGGACTTAAAGCGTGGATATTGGCATATTCTAAAATGCCATGTCGTTGGTTGTGTACGTCTTGTTTGTCGCTGGAGACCCTCAGATAAGCGTAAATGGCCATGACCAAACTGGCTGTCGGTAAAAACAGCTTTCTAGATTTAATCGAACGGTATTAGTTCAAATTAAACCACGAAAAGCGTACATATATGTTCGGTGTAAAAGTTCGTATAAATTGGACACTTTTGCAGTGATAAATCTTCTAGCCCAATCACAGCATGGGTTACGGCTTATTTGCAGTTAATGTGGTTTCATTTGCAGTTATTGTGGTTTGTTTGCAGATAATGTGGTTTCATTTGCAATTATTGTGGTTTGAAGACCCCTCTTATTTGCAGTTAATGTGGTTTGAAAATTGACTTGTTTGCAGTTTGAAGCGTTTATGTTTGCAGTTCGCTACATCTATATAAGCTAGGGATTTCATAGCAGCGTCTTAGCACTTTGTCACGATTGAGCTTTAAGTCAACTCTTTTTGATTGATGCGGTAAAGGACGAAAATAATATTGTGTGTGTTGGATGCTGTCGCTACAGGTTAGGTATCTGTACAGTGTTCCATCAATCCAGTAAGTCTTACTTTGGGTTAATAGTGTGACACATCTGACTAGCTCTTGATCAATCATCATTCTTATCTCCAGATGCACACGCACCAGTTAGACTCGCACCCAAGAAGACAGCAATAGATGCAATGGCACTTCCTTCAAATACTTTAGCGTTGTTAATCCATGTGGGTTGATATTCCTCGCCTCTGCTGCGTTCAATGCGGTCAATACCACGACAAAAGATAGTACCAACAACCATAAAACCAGTAGTTAGTAAGCTCAGAATTGCTACTTCTTTGGCTGCATCTAGTATGAATAAGTTAATCTTTTCATGCCAATTATTTACACGGCGAATGTGCATAACTGGTTTTTGTTCTAGATACTTGAGCAAGTCTTTATTAGTAAAGTTTGGGGAGTTGTAATTACCAATCTGGTGTTCATCAAGTAATTCACTCACTGCTTGAATTGCATCACTAAGCGTTATGTCTGGATAGTAGTTTAATTGCCTAAATTCTTCTGAAGATTGAATTTCTCTGAGGCAACGTTCTGTAGTTTGTAAACATCTAATCTGATGAGATGTCAGCATTATTTCTCCTTTGTTTGGTAGTTCATTAATTGCTTCTGGCGTTGCGTAAATTGATAGACATGAATCCTCTGTCATAAAAAAGACGCGCACAATTACCGCGACCGCAAATATAGAGCGGACGCTTTGCAGATATTGCTGTGAATAGTTGAATGTTGTCAAAACAGTAGTCGCAAGAGGAGCAACCCTCAAAAGGAACTCGCCAAGTGCGTTTTACGCTTGGCTCTTACTTGTGTCTGTTCTGAGTTATTTGACGTATCGATAACCTTGACACTAATATATTAGTTGATGAGTTCAGAACTTGTCAACTTAAATCAGAACTGTTTAGAACCAGATGCTTTTTGATAAGTTTTGATGTTAACTGAAGGTGTCATAATATATCAGAACTTTTCTAATTAATGGCAACGTCTAAGGCAAAAGTAACTTTTACATGCAGTCCTGAGTTAAAAGAAAAACTACAAGAATGGGCGGACAGCGAGAACCGAACTCTATCAAACTTAGTCGAGCTAATCGCCCAGCAAGCAGTAACAGACCACGAAAAAAAATCAAGCAAGAAGTAAGATGACTAACACTGACCAAATCAAAAACGATATAAGACGGGAGGCAACAAACAATAAACAGATTTAGTATCTCTCATACACAAATCCCCACTAGTGGGAGCTAGAGGGGATGCGTACCAGTGGAGACTGGATTTTCATTAATTGTCTTGTCATAACGCGGGTAACTCCGAACTGAAAATGTCCTGCAAGACTTTTCGGAACCGCGATCGCATTTCTATAATAACTAGCTCTGCGGTCGCCGTGCAAGAAGTTATCCGAAATCACTAGGAAATTTCGGAATGTTAAAAAATGAAATATCAAAGCGCAGACAGTGCGATCGCTAATCAGGCATTAGCAGCGTATAGAGCAACCCACGGCTACGAACCTTCATTTACCAAGCTTTACTGGTGTGTCGCAAACGAAGTAGGTATTTGCGAGGCTTTGTTAATTCAAATTATTGAAAGCTGGTGTATTGCGAACGCTAAGAATAACAAGCGTGGATACTTACACGATGATGAATGGTGGACTAGTGCTACTTACAGCGTATGGGCAGAAAAATATCCGGCACTGGGTACACAGAAAAGTATTCAAAAAAGGCTACTAGCCCTAGAAAAACTTGGCTATGTTATTTCTTGCCAGCCCAGGAAGAAAGAGGGTAGTAGCACCAAATTCTACCGTGTGGATGCCGTCAAAGTAGGAACGCTGATTCTTCATGATCTAACCGTGGTCACTAATAGTGACGAGCCATTTTATACAGAAGCACCGAATATTTTATCCGTGGTCACTAATAGTGACGAGCTATTTTATACAGAAGCACCGATAGTCACTAATAGTGATGGGGTAGTCACTAATAGTGATGGGGTAGTCACTATTAGTGACGTACTAACCCCATCAAAGCCAGTCACAGAAAGGGTTTCAGCTTCTCTATTAGATCAATATATTAAATTAACTCAATCGATCACTGGAGGGACAGAGAAAAAAAAGGAAGAGGGGAGCAAAGCCACTGCCCAAGACAAAGCAGTTCAAAATAATCACTACGCTGTTAACAAGGAAAAAGTCTCTGCAACTAACGACCAATCCACTCATGAAGACCAAAATGCTGGTGCGGCGTGTGAGAACGATTCTCAAAGTTTAGTTTTTAGCTCTTCCCCAATTAAAGAAGTCGATTTCCTGCTTTACTATCAAACTTATCAGCTAAAGCAAGGCAAAGATATTAACAACGTTGCTTCATACGTGACTACAGTGCTTTCTAAGCAAGATGAAGGAAGTACAGAAATACTTTGCATATTTGAGCAATGGAAGGCGGCTTGCCGGACTAGAAAATACAAAATTAACAACTTCGCTGATGACCCCGCAGAGAAAGAAAAACAGCGCAAGAAGTATGACTTTCAAAACTGGCAAGAGTATCAGCACATAGGGCAATACGAAACACTGAAGAGCATTGGGTTGGCTAAGTTCTGCTCTACCAGCCTAGTATCTGCTAAGTGGTACGAATGGGCTTGTGCCAAGTTTCCTGAAAGATTTGTAGATATTCTCGATTGATGGAACGAGAATCACACCACTGCTCGTATTTGCCAAGTGTATGGCTATAAAACTTTAGACTTAATGGGAATCAAAGATTAATATGTACGCCAGTGACGACAACGTAATTCCTTTTGGCAGCACAGCCAATAAGCTACCACCACAAAGCATTGAATCTGAAGAGGCGATACTTGGGGGTATCTTGCTTGACCCCGTAGCCATAGAACGTGTCCGTGACATTTTGAAGCCGCATCACTTCTATATCAGCACTCATGGTCGGATCTACAGTGCCGCCCTGAAACTCAATGCACTGGAATTGCCTACAGATTTGCTGATGGTAACGAATTATCTAGCTGATAATGGCGATTTAGAAATAATCGGCGGACGAAACAAACTAGCATCGCTGGTTGATAGAACAGTATCAGCAGTTAACATTGATGCGCTTGCAGCTGTGGTTGTGGATAAGTGGAAGCGTCGGGAACTGGGTAGACTGGGAAGCCTGGCAATCGAGTTGCAGCACAAAGGACATGAAGAAATGCCTTTAGAGCAAGCCTTTGAACAATTGCAGGACTTTATCTACCAGTTGCAGCGATCGTCTAATGCTACGGGGGCTAGTCATATTTCAGATGTAGTTGTTAATTTATTTCAGGAAATTGAAGACCGTAGCCAAGGTAGGGTGTTACCCGGCATTCCCACAGGCTTTTATGACCTTGATGCTCTAACTGGTGGATTTAATCGTACTGATTTAATCATCGTTGCAGGTCGTCCGGCAATGGGCAAGTCGGCGTTTGCGGCTCAGATAGCTTTTCATCTGGCATCCGCATATCGGTTTCCAGTGGTTGTGTTCAGTCTGGAAATGTCAAAGTTGCAAATCGCCATGCGAGAGCTTTCAAGTGAAGCGAAGATAGAAAGCAGCTGTTTGAAATCAGGACGCATCTCAAACACGCAATGGCAATCGCTATCACAGGGTATTAGTACACTATCAGAGCTACCTGTATACCTGGATGACCGCCCAGACCCACCATTAAGCTACATTGAGGCTGAGTGTCGTAAAATCATGGCACGAGAGTGCCGCGATTTAGGGTTAATTGTCGTAGATTACCTGCAACTGATGGATGGCTTCGGTGGGGGTAACAGGAACAATGAGATAGAAAAGCTCACACGCTCCCTGAAGCGTTTAGCGATGAAGTTACAGACTCCTGTAATGTGCCTATCACAACTATCAAGAGCAGTAGAGAGCCGGAATAACAAACGCCCCATGCTCTCAGATTTACGTGACAGTGGGGGAATTGAGCAGGACGGGGACAAAGTAATAATGTTATATCGTGACGAATATTACGACCCAAATACGGAAGATAGAGGAGTAGCAGAGATTATCCTTGCTAAAAACCGCGATGGGGCTACAGGTACAATCAAACTGCTGTTTGATGCACAATTTACAAAATTTAAAAATATGGTGCGAGCGCAGCCAGAACGAAGTGTTTGGGACTAAAAAGCATGGTCAGAGAAACGTTTCTCTGAGGGAGATCCAATAAAAAAATGCCCAACCGTATCAAGGATATTGCTGCTAAACAACTATACTTCTGACGCTTTCGCCCCCAGGGCGAAAGCGTCGGCTGGGCATTTTTTTCGCAGCTTGTGCCTGACCCGCCTCTAAGAAAAACTCGTGAAGGTATTTCGCCAACGGTATCGGTATCTCGGCGGCTATCCGTCATAGCGATGATCTGATGGACTGACATTCAACGGGACTGATTTCAATTGACTCACTCTTTTTTTCTTCAATCCCCAAGTTGCATCCCTTTATGGGTGCAGTCAATCTAAAATCCAAAATCTAAAATCGATTGACTGCTGTACTCAGACAACAGTGAAAAAAGTCATTGCTGTTTAAGCAGAAATAAGAGCATTTCAAAAAATTAATGCTCAAAAATTTTCATGTCAGTATAGCGAAAAAGTCAGTAATAAAACACATCAGTACGCTATGTCAGATTCATGGTAAATCTGTGGTAATTTTGTGGCAGTTTTATGTAATTTCTATGGTAAATCTATGGTAAAAATGTGGCATTTTTCAAAAAGGCTATGTTAAATCTGTGGTAAATTCATGTCAGTTTCATGGTGAATCTATGGCATTTTTGTGAAAAATTCTCTTCGCACAGTACGCCAAAATTTTGAAACAAGTTTTTGAGTCAAAAAATAATTTTAGAAAAATAGAAATCACAAATATAATACTAAAAACTACATTCGTAACACAAAATGAGTCAATGGTTTAGAACTTTAACTCATTGATGAATCTTGGAAGTATTTTGAATGGTGATAGATAACAAACGAGTCAATATAAACCCAGAACAGATGACATCAGGATAAGGATTGACAATGCCTGATGACAGCAAAACATTACTAGAAGACAGCTAACATAACTAATAATGTATCTACCTTCTCAAACCTCGACGCGGTTGTGGTGAGGTCTGTCGAGAAATAGACAACCTAGCTTGACGTTGCTGTTGCTTGAGTTCTATCTCATCCTTAATCAAAGTTAATCGTGACTGGAACCCAGGAGAGTTGAGTATTTCAGCCATAGTTTTCATTTCAACAGTTTGCTGTTCTTTCTCCCAAGAGTGATGATTTTCAACGAGGGTTTCATAGTCCTGAATTTTTAACTCAAGCTGTTGTTTATGCGTAAATAATTCTTTAATAGCCCCGATAGTTTGCAACTGCTGATCTAGGGTCGAGTTGTACTTGTTACTCAACTTATGAAGCGGAAAACGCTCCATGAATCTGATAGCTTTCTCTTGTTGAGCGTGTTCTAACCACAAACTATCAATTTGTGGCTGAAGCTGATTAATTTCGTTTTCAATTGCTTCTTTATTAATAGGTATTGGGGCTTGAGCCACAGGTTGAGCAAAATATTCCTTGACCGCTTGTTCTAAGTACAGTAACTCTTGGTCAGTCAGTGCATCGATGGCCTTCTGAAATGCCAATTGAGTCAGTTGACCTCTAAAACGTTGTAGTAGCAGTTGTTTACGCTCAAAGTCACTTAACTTTTTAGGTGGTGCTGGTGGTGAATGCCGTTGTTGATTTTGATTATCCCGCCATGCTTTGAGGGTTAATGCTTCAGAATATGTCTTTTCGTAAGCCAAAGCTCCCTGAGCCACAATCAAATCATCAACGCCTTTATTTGGCCCTGGCAATGTCACCACACTGACAGAAGCTCCCCTTTCCTCTAGCAGTCGCCCAGTGCGCGAGATAGCAATCTCTACATTTCGCTTTGTCTCTTCTCTTGTCTCGTAATCAAAGCAGAAAGTACACTCCCGTTCTGGCGTGGCGAAAATAGCTAACTCGTCCATGAGCCTAGCTTTGACCTGCTCACCCCTATCATCCTTACTGCGATAACCAGCATAAATTCCTGGCAGTCCGATGGCAGCGTAACCCTGGCTCAACAGACTGGCTGCTTTTTTAGCTCCCTCAGTGATAGTGACCGGGAGGTTGTGCTTCCAAACACAATACCAAAATCCACTTTGGCGAACACTTTCGCTGGGCTGTACCCCATATTTTTCATAGATACGCCCTGCTATATCATCTGGCACATCTAATAGAAAGATACTCAGTTCAGTTTTAGGCGGATGCTCATATTTAATGAGTTTACCGGGTTTATCGGCTTTTTCCCTGGGATTATTAGGTTTGTAGCATCCCCATAACTTCCTATCTGGTTTATCTCCAGGCTGTAGGTCAGCAAATGATTTGGGATTGACACCAGCATCACACCACCAGCCCCCATATTCAATGTGACCATATTTGCTGATCATGCCATTGGAGAGCCTACCTGTGTTGGTGCGTGGCAACCCCTCACTGTACATAAGATATTCCCAAGCTTCATGTTCCCAATCAAGAGTCTGATGCAGACTTTTGAAGTTACGAGTGGCAATTTCCGGGTGAATGGCACTGCCTTCTACCAATTCTCGCCAGTGAACAGAGTCGAGTTGTTCAGGGACTTCATCCACATTACTAGGAGTCCAAAATGCTACCTTTGGCTGTACTGTTTTGGGAACTGGTTTTTTAATAACAGGCTTTTGAGTAGAACTGGGCAGAGGTGCAGAGGTGCAGGGGGGCAGAGGGGAAGGACTCGGCTCTGGTATGGGAATGTAGGGTTGCACAGGGGAAGAAATGGGCAGAGGTGGAGAGGTGCAGGGGTGTAAAGCTGAGGACTGACTGTAAGATTGCTCCTCCGCTCCTCCGCTCCTGAGTAGCTCCTCTGCTTCTTTGGTTGGCTTTTGGGCTACAATCACAGCATTTGCAACCGTTTTTCTTTCAAGCTTTGACTGGTGCTGTTTCTCTAATTCCTTCTGTCTTAGCAGCACCAGCGCATTTTCTTTAGCCCTACTCGACTGCGCCAGGGCAAGTAAACTGTCTTTATCTTCCGTATAGAGTTTCAATGAATACCTAGCACGACTAACCGCTACATAAAAGCTTTCTTGCCCAATGGTATGGTCAGCAACCATCAGCACTCGGTCAGCAGTTTTACCTTGACTACTATATGTAGTGCTGACAATCGCATAATCTAAGTGCTGCGCTTGTTGCAGGTTGATAAATTCAGTTCGACCACTATCTAAATACTCGATTTGAGCCTTAGAGCCAGCAATGGCTTTAATTATAAACTCCTGACCGTTGCGCCGTCCTAATTGACGGTCGTTTTTTGTCCAGCGCAAGTGATCGCCTTCAGCAATTTCAATATCCTGACGTTGGTAAACAGCCTTATCAAATCCCGTATCTACATGAAGATATTGACCATCACTAGCTTTGAGCGTTAGTTGGTCATTGTCCTTCCCCACGACTTCATACAGCTGACCTTTTTCCAAACCCCGGCGTTTGTAATTGCGGGTGGGCATGACCAGTTCACCCAATTCATAGTTGTGGGTGTAGCACATTTGTACCGATGTTAGGTCTTTGGCTTGCAGTTGGGTGATGGTGCTGGCAGTCCCTAAGCTGCCCTCGGTTTTTAACTGCTCTCTAATCTTTTGGGTGATTGCCAAACGCTCAAAGTTTGTTCCTGCTAATACCAGGGTTCGCGCTCTCTGTTCGGGTGTGGCTGTTATATAGTCATTGGCGATCGCCTGAATTTTAGATTCTGGCGTAACAATCTCAATACAACCATTTTCATCAAGTCGTGAAAATCCCTCCTCAATCCGATTTTGGGCTATTAAGTCTACTGCCAATTTCAGTTTCGGCGCACGTTGTCTATTAGATTCGTTTAAATAACTGGTATTGATTCCTGCCTGTTGCAGCGATTTAAATGGGTTGCCAGCTTCTACAGCTGATAACTGTTTTGTGTCTCCCACTAATAACACTCTGGCTTGTTCAAGGGTTGCCCGTTCTAAAAGGGCAAGGGCATCTTTAGCACCTAGTAACCCGGCTTCATCCACCACCCAAATTTGATGGGGTTCAGTATCTTGGGGCGGTTCAGACACCAGTAACCTAGCAACAGTTTCTGCTTGAACTTCTAACTCTTGACTCAGGACTTTAGCCGCCATCGCACTGGGGGCAAAGCCTTTGATAGTGTAGCCACTTGCGGCGGCGATCGCTTTTAGTTCCTTGAGTGCAAAAGTTTTACCAGCACCGGCTACCCCCTGCCATGCTGTAAATTGGTCGGTTGTAGTTGCTGCATCCAGGACGGCTCGACGCTGGTCTGGGTTTAAAGCTGTTTTTTCTAGGTGACTATCAACTATTTCTGGGTGGGCGAGTGGGCTAACTTGACCTTGCCCTGACTGCATCAATTTAATGGTTGCTAGTTCCCGGTTGACTGCTGCCAAAGTCGTAAAGTCGCGTTTTTCTGGAGATAGGCTGAGTAATTCGGGGTTGGCTTGAACTAATGGCGAAATTTGGCTTACATCTGTGGCTAACCCTTGATTGAGGATGAATTTCTCTAAATCTTCCTGGGTGAACGCTACATTTCTTTCTGAGCAGTGAGCGATCGCGTCTTCTAAATTCTCATTGCTAACTAACCGGGGCTTTTGTAGAGGTTGTGCAGTTCCTGGTTGTACAAACTTGATACCCAGTGCTAAGGCTTCTTCTCTCCACTTAGCTTTTAACTCCTGGGGGTTAATTTTCTGCTTGATATTACGGGTGGCAGTCCAGGCGGCTTCTCTCTCTGCCCATGTTGCGTTTTCTCCGGCTGCATTTAATATCTGCTGCCTTCGTTTAGAAAATTCTTCCAGGTCTTCTTCTCTAAAGCCTTTGATTTCAAACTGTCCGTGTTTTCTAGCTTCTACCTCATACCCTAACTTCTGTACCTCAAGAGCTAGGTAGTTCTGGTACACTATGCCGAGAAATTTCTTGTTTTTGAAAATCTCATCATTGAGAAGGCTATACCATTCCCCGTTATCTAGCTGTGTCATATTCATAACCAGGGCATGAGTATGTAAATGCGGGTCTAGTTCCCTGGTTTCAATGTGGTCAAACTCTGCAACTACTAAATTTCCTGTTCTGGTAGCCTCTCGTCCTGTATCTGTTGTTACCCTAGTGTAGCTGTAGCGTTCTTCTATTAGTTCTAGAGTTTTTTGTACTGCTAACTGGTGAGCAGTAATTAACCTTTCATCCCCACCTACCAACGATTGCAGGCTGACACTTTTTGGTGCGGAGAATGTAAAGTCTGTTGCTGCCCGTCGTTGCGATGATTCCAACTTTCTTTGAGTCAAATGTTCACTGCCATCTGGTGACAGTCCATTGACGATATTAAAGAATGTTTCTTGATCATCTACTGGCCCCTCAAGTCCTAATATTTCTGCACCTTTACCAGACCAGCGTGAAGTACCTTCCTGGTAATACCCTTCCATGAAGTAATGTACTGCTTGCTGTGGCTCGGTGTTCTTTCCTGTCAGCATTTGGCTACACCCCTTCTTTTGAGGGCAGATGTCAACAGTAATGCGTTAGCAGCTTGACTAGAATTGTGGCTCACAGATGCCAGTTCTGTTTTGACATAATTGTTGAGTCTGGTCGGAGTTTTTTCAAACTGCTTAACTGCAAAGCACCACAATTTTAATACTGCATAACAGTTGAGCTTTATTTCATCAAAGAATTTTTCATTATTTGGCAGTCTTTTAAATACTTCCACTGCCTGGACATGATATTTACAGAAGTTAAACTTTACCTCTTTTTCTCTTTTAAAACAGATAAAGCGAATTACTACATCAGCTAATTCTTTCTTTCTAGGAGATGGGCAGCTACTCCAGTAACAGCTATTATTCCAGAGACAAGCCGAGGTAATTTGGCACGCTTGAGCTATTAAAAGCGTGAGAGATATGGTCTGTAGTATTGAGTAATTCAAAATTTTATATTACTTAATACGAGTTTTTTCACCCAATGAAATTGTAAATCCAACTCGTTTTTTCTGCACAAAAATTTTGGCGTACTGTGCGAAGATTTTTAGAGTTGATCAGAAGTTTCCCAACTTTCGCCATGTTTTTTAAATCATGGTAATTTCTGGGTAATTTCTGACCATAGTTGGGCAATAATTGGGAAACTTTTGGGCAGTTTTTTATTCCTTATATCCCAGGTTTATTGAGAATATTGTCAATAGAATATAATTCCACGAGAGAATTTCCCATATTTCTCCATAATCTTGTCAAGTTTTCAAAATCTTGGTTCTAACTTGACAAATAATGGGAGAAATCTGGGCAGTTTTTGGGAGAAAGAATCACATTTTTGAGGCTATTTTGCACTTTTAGAGGCTGAAAATCATGTCATCAATTTCAGCAATACTCACCGTAGTTACTGGAGTATCGCATATCATGAGTTAAAATCTCATTGTTTAGTTCAAATCACATGGTGATATGTCCCTCTGCTCCATAAATAGCAAAAGATACTGATTTGATTATGCCTGTGACGAACCCAGTGCTTGATAACACCAACTAGGACGGCGCAAAAGATTAAAGGTATCAATGTAACGAATTGGGCTGTCTGGTGCTACTGTAACAACAGCATCAGTTAATAAGCCAATGCGGTTATTGAGGTTCCACAACGGATGAACAATGATAACTGTTATATCACCCACTATAAAACCAGGCAGACCTCCCATATTTTGTGCGGAACAACTGCTAAAAGATGTACAGAAAGCATCTCGAAGTTCAATTGCTTTTTGTAACCAGTTTTCTAAGTCTGGAGCAGAAAAGTCGTTGTGCAAGCCGCACCGAAAATTATTATCAGCTAATGCTCTGAGTAAAGATAGACCCAATCGCCAATCGAGCAAGCCGTGATAGTTTATATTGCGGTAGTGCCGTAAGCACTCATAACAAGAAGAATCACATTTATGACGATGTTGCTGTGACATCATGGCATCAACAAAATTATTTTGTCCTTTGATGATTTTTTCTATGAGGATGTCTTGCCAATGTTGGGCAAGCCATAATGTAAAACCAGAACCATTGGGAAGGCGGTCACTAATTACAATTTCTCCCACTTTTCCGCCAGTTTTTTCTAGTTCAACCTGCCGTAAACCACTCACATCTAATTCATCTGGGTCAATATCTAGTTCCTGTGCTGCTACAGCGCGGATAATAAAGGCCGCAGAATAGAAAGCAGCTTTAATAGCCGAACCGGATGCAATGGGGTCGAGACATAATCCAGTGGGTACAGATGCTGGTTTGATGCGGAGAACGCCAGTTGTTTTCGGAGCAACAATAGCCAGTGCTTCAGGTTCGCTACCGTCTTTAAAATTTACTCCATTGGATTTATTTTGAAATTGTTTATCAATCCATTGAAATTCTAAAAATTTTTCACTACGTCCAAAGGAGGCTTTGCCCACCGCTCCTTGAAACAATAGTCCTCTATTATCATTTACACGGAAAACTCTACCAGTTTCAGAAAAAGCGGTCTGAGTATTTGTATTATCTACGAAGGAAAAATCTTGAGGTTGTGACTCAGCAACACTACCTGCACCTGAGATCAATACATCATGTTCTTCTTTTGCATCTGAGCCACGACCGAGGCTAGTACGAAAAGCCAGAGGTACTGCCCATTTAAAAACTCTAAAACCTTCCTCTGGCTTTGCTTCACACTTGGGACAGACCGGATGTTCAAGTTCATGGTCTGAAGTTTCTGTATGTTGGCAGCGTTGACATCTCAACATCCATTTGCGTTGAGAAAGCGGATTATTATCAGCAGGAACAAAGCCGTTTTTATTGTCTGGAAGTAACGGTGCAGTAAATCCAATAGAAGTGTAAATTCGTTTATCTTTAGTCTTTTCAGCACCAGGGGCAAATTCCGCAATGGCTAAATCTAAATCACGGTCGATAGTAGCAATATTCTTGTTTTTTGATGGATTGTGATGATATAAATCCCGAACTCTGGATGGCATACCAAACATGGGTAGAACACCACCTTCTGCCAGTCGTTCTGCTAATCCCTTCCCTGTCAATTCTTTATTATTTACACAATTGTTTATGTTCTTAAACAATTCCTGACGCGCATAATTTTCTAAGATATTAGAGTCAATTATTTTCACACCAATGAGCAAATCTTTTACTATTTCAGTCACTTCAGGTGAACTTTGCAACCACTGGCTAACTTTTTCACGACGGGATTCATTTTCTAGCCAATCTTTTACTGTGCCAAATTCCCCATGACTATCTGGTGGTATTGGAGCATCCCAGCATTTAACATTAGCAAATATAAACGCACGTCGTAGACATTCTTTTGCTAGTAAACGTCGTGCAATTTCAATTTGTGACATTGAAAGAAAGGGAACTGGTGGTGGGTCGCCTGTAATTTTTTCAGGATGTTTATAATAAAATTCATCATGGCTGTTACCACGACAAATAGTTAATACGATGGCGAAAGTTTGACCCCTACGACCTGCTCGCCCTGCTCTTTGTTGGTAATTAAAACGCATAGGTGGCATATTCGCCATTACTACAGCCATTAAACTACCAATATCAATTCCTACTTCCATAGTAGTAGTAACGCTGAGAATATCTATAGTATCTACGACTGGAATAAAATCTCTATCTTGTTCATCAACATTGACAACAATATTACGAAAATGTCGTTGTCTTTCTGCTTGGTCGTCGGTTTGTCCTGTCAATTCTTCACAATGTAAGCGCACAGGTTGACGCTTATTAACCGCTTCAGTAGCGTAATAATGACTGTCATATAAATCTTTACACTTTAGGTTGGGAGAAGTGGGTAATTCTGTCCGACAATTTGTACAGATACCGCCAGCACGATGTAAGTGAGGGCGACCACAGGATATACATTGCCAAACCAAATCGTCTGGATCTGCAACTCTAACCCATAAATGCAGTGGATTAATTTTTAGATGGTCGTGCTTACCATGTTGGCAAATAGCTGACCACAAAGCATCAAATAACTCTCTTTCTGAAAGGTTATTGTGTGTTACGCATTCATTGACATATTCTTTTAATCGGACTTTTGCATCTTGCCAACTGTTCCAGTCATCAATAGAATACTTAGAAGGATAGCGGTATAAGTCACCTATGACACGCACACATCCATTGCATATTTCGAGAAAAACTTCCGGTGAAAGTTTGCATTTTTGTGCTAGTTTTGTTACCTCTTCTGGTGGTAAATTCAGACAAGCATAACCTAAGCCAGATGCTTCAATACTGTAAAATAACCGCTCAAAAAATGCCTCGCATAACTCAGTCTGTACTTTTGATATAAGAGTATATCGCTTGTCGATTGCTTCCCTAGAAGAGTTAGCTTTCCATTTAGGTGGTTGAGATGTAAAATCAAAGAATTCTGTCCAATGATGTGATTCATGATCATAATCAAAATTTTGGTCATTGATATCGTTACCAGCAGGATTGATACCTAACGCTGCTAATCTCTGAATAAGTAGTCCTGGAGTGTCTTTTTCCCCTTCAAATAAAACTTTGAGTGGAACTATCCGTGTTTTTGCTTTTTCTTGAGTTTTAGCGATGAGATTTTGCGCTTCATCTCGCCGATTTTGTAATACTTCTAAATCGTCAGGATCAAGTCCATTTGGCAAAGGTTTATTAGCGTTTTTTAGAGCTTTTTTAAAATCTTCGACAGCATTAGACTTACGTAAAGCAAATTTTATTGCTTCTGGTCGAACTGCTTGACCATGCTTTTGAATATCTTCCAACAAATAGGCTTCACCAACAGCTAAGTTGTTGAGTACATCAAATATTGCTTCACGAACAAGATCATAGTAATGAATACGTTCAATTCCATTTGATATTGAAGCAGCATTTTCACGGCTGTCAGAAAAGACAACTAATTTACGAGAACCTAATTTTTCAGGTAACTGATAAAATATTTCCTTAGAAAGCAGTTGGCTCAATCTAGAAAAGGCAGTACGGAAGCCTCGAATTGGAGATAGGCGAGATTTTCGTTTACTATAATCTGTACCGCAACATGGGCAAATAGAAGGTTGCGCTGCCATAGATTCTTGCATTTCTAGCGATGTCTTCCGCAAGTTATAAATGTAGCCTTTAACCCATTGATTATTTAGTGCATCTGGGTCTGGGTCTCCAAGAATAACTCGACCAGTGCGGGTATTTAATGATGCTTTATCCCACCATCCTGTCTCTTTACCACCACCTCTTCTTGAGGGTTGAAACCAGCCTTTTTTACTAAATTCTTGGTCATAAATATTTCTAAAAGGATAGAAAATAGCATATTCACGATATGTTCGCCGTTCTAAAAAACTACCAATTTGTTTGTCAGGAATTGCTTCAATATTTGGTTCTGTAGGTAGAAGTTCCCAGCCATCTTCTTTTAAATCCAAGCGGTTTCCACCATAAAAGACAGTACTACACTGTTCGCACAATAACATTTCTAGTACTCGGAAGCCATCATAAACTATTGGGGGATTTTCTACAAATAGTCTACCGACTGGTCGGCTATTACTACTTTCATCTTTATGACAATCATAATTTGGTTGAGTGCAAGACCAAAGTCCATCAATATTTCTGAAAAACCAATGCAACCTAAACCGAAATGATTCTAAAGATTTATCTTCTGATAGACCCCGCGCAATTAGCAATCCTTTTGCTGCTAAACTAAGATTTTTTTGATCTAAATTTTCACCAAAAATACCCTTTGCAAATTGTGTAATAGATACAGCACGAATTTTATCATATAGTTTACAAGCGTTAAGCATTCTAGCACCAAAAGTATCATTTTCTGATGACAAAATTTGCAAACAAGCTTTGATAGAACTAGCGTCCTCTGGTGCATTCGCTAAGGCAATAAACGGTTTACTATCTAAATTTTTTTGGGTAGAAACTGCTGCGATTTGCTCAGGATAGCCAGGGATAATTTGGTTGGAATACCATTCTGTACCAAAAAATTCAGATAAGAATTTTAAGCTTTCTGGATCATCCGGCTCAAGAGATGCACTAGAGGCAAGAATTCTTAATTTAGGATGACCAGGGTAAAGCCCTAAACGTTGCAATAATAGGCGAATTAGATAAGCAACTTCTGTTCCAGCAGTGCCGCGATAAAGATGCAATTCATCAAGAATTAAGTGAAAAATACTGTCTTCTTTATTTAACCAATGCCGTGTTTTCTCAAAAATATTTTTATCAATATCACGCATCAGCATTATACTGAGCATGGAATAATTAGTAATTAAAATGTCAGGTGGAGCATCTTGCATATCCCAACGACAACGCATTTCTGCTCCATCTAATTGTGGGAAAAAGAATTTCACATCCTGGGATATATTGGTTGCTTCTTCAGGGCTGTAACCTTGATTTATCAGTTTTTCACGCTCGTTGTTAGTGTGTTTTTCAGCAGCTAATACTGATTTTTGCATCCGCTGCATTTCTTTAAGAAGTTCTTCTATTTTTTCCCCATTAGGTTTCCCATTTTCTTTCTGCTCATGTCCTGGTACAGGTGTAACGCCGTTGTATCTGCCAAAGTAGATTCTATTGCCGTTTCTATTCTTCTGAAACCACTCTCGTGCCTCGTCAGAATCTAAAGCGCGACGTAACCTGGTAAGCTGGTCTTCAACTAAGGCATTCATGGGGTATAGAATTAATGCTCTCATCGCAGCATCACGTTTTTCGTGGCTCCTTTGAGGTACGCGGTAAGACCGCTTAAAACTGCGCCTTTTATTTACAAGTGGTTTACATTCATTCTGCCACTCTTTATTGTTCCACCAATCATTTATATGAAGTGGTGGTTCTTCTGGTAATTGCCAATTTTTTGATTCTTTAGCAAGGTAAGCAAACAAAGGTAAGAGGAAAGATTCAGTTTTACCTGAACCAGTCCCAGCAGTAACAACTGCATTTTGTCCAGTTAATCCTTTACATAGCATTTCTAATTGGTGGGTATATAATTCAAAATCACCAACCAACCCACAGGTAGCTAATTCTTTAAAATCTAGTAGTGAAGAATTATCTAAACTTGGAACATCTGAAATTTGTAAATTATTAATTGTTTTTCCAGATTTTTTATAACGAGGTAAAGGCTCAATCCAAGGTTCTTGATAAAAGACACCTGTTTCACGTAAACGTCGCTCTCGCTCCCTCTCAATTTCAGGAAATTGTGTACCAAAAGCTGTTTTAATATAAAGAATTAAGTTGTCGCGTAACTTTTCAAAAGCACCAATTGGGTTTTTCATTTGTCCTCACAATTTAATATCCAAAGATTGAAATAATAGACTTTGATCTAACTTAGCCGCAGTAATTTCTGCTATTTGAGGGGGAACATCTCGAAATAAATTAAAACCTGTAACGTTCAAATTAGTAACTGCTACCTCCCTTTTCGGGATAGAGAGATTGATAGCAAGTTGTTGTAACGGTAATTCTTCTATAAAAATAGGAGCATATCCTGAGCATAAAGTTAAACTTCTTTCTAGGAGTTGTGGCAGTTTAGCACCAACTGGTACTGCCATAAGAAATCGATGTTGGTCGTAAATAAGAACTTGAATCTTAGCAGCTTTAATAACAGCATATCGTCCCCAATCACGTTCAACTTGTGTACATCTTTCTTCTTGCCACAGATAATATATTTTAGTATTCCGATAAGGGTGTTGATATTGGCTGAGACGGATATCCAATTTACTCTTTCCTGCATCGCTTCCGTCACCTCTGATTGATGTAGGAGAGAGGATAAAGCGTAAAATATTTTCGTCAAATGTTTTCCTTTTCCAATTAAGTTCTGGCTCATCAGACCAGTGACAATTAATTAAATAATCCTCAAGGGAGGCTGAAAAATGTAAAAGTGACCAAGAAGATGGTGTTTCTATAAAATCTATGGCTAATTTGGCAGCGATTTCTTGTAACTCTGATACATCCTCAGTTTGTATTAATACCCGTTTAGGTACTAAAATTAATCCACTCTTTTGTTCAGTTACATCAATATTTATGTATTTTCCAACAGATTTGCAAGCACTTCTTAATTTATCTATAGTGGTTGGTGTTCTAAATCCTGCTAATATAGCTTGAGGAAACCCACCGCTAGGTAATCTTACTAATACAGGTGGCGCAATATAGACTCTTCTATGGTTATCAGTAAAATCAAATTCACAGTGACCGAGTGAATTAAGGATACGAACGGTCGATAATATTTCCTTTTTTATATCATCTTCGTTATCACTGTTAGCTGTTTTATTAAGACTATGAAGATAATTAAATGCCTGTTTAAACGATAACCAGGACATTTCTTTCTTAGCGGAGACTACATAAAGTAGTTCATCTCTATCTCTATACATTTTTTGCCCCTTTTTGGAATTCTAACCATAATTTTTTAAGGCGAATATCGCCGATAGGAGGCAAAGTTCTCTTATGGTTATCTAATAAGATTTTTTTCCATAAATTAAGTTTTATTATATCCTTACAAATTGATGGCTTAGGCTTACATTCTTTTAAACTTGTGCCACAAAAAATAGCTCTATCAAAAAGCCTTCCTTTAGCAATAGCCCAAACTGGACACCAATCAATAAGTATTGATTCTTCTGGATAAATTGCTACTTGTCCCGCTTCTTTGCCCACAAAGACAACACATTGCTTACCTTGTATTGGTAGGAGAGTATTGAAGTTAAAAGGAGGGCAATCAATTCCTTTTACTAATGCTCCTCTCACCTCTGGAGAATGTTCACTTTTATTGGTTTTAACAAAACCAAAACAATCAATATTGGGTGTTTTTATACTTGTAATTAAAGGGAAGTCCTTTAATAATAATAAAGATAAATTATTAATAATATTGTCTTCTTTCCGGGCTTCGATTTTAATATTTTTATCTACTGGAAGATCTGGAGGTAGTTCATAAATACCTCGTCCAGAGCTATCTTCTAACAGTCTGCCATTACAATATAATTTGGCTGTCCCATCACTGCATTGTAGAACTAATTTGGGGGGTGCGAACCTAAAAAACCAATTTCCTTTATCAACGCGTAAACCACCTTCTAAATAAAGCCTGGTACCAGTAGAAAATGATAATATAGGATATTCGTTATTTATTATTTCATCACTATGAGCAGCAGTCGCTTTAAATAAGTACCAACCATCTGGTAATCCTTTTAGAATATGCAACTTTTCAAACCCTTCACAACTGGATGTTCCCCATCTTTCTAGAAAACTACAACACTCTTGACGAGCAGCTAAATAAAATGGGGAACCTTTAGGCAGTTGCCCTATTTCTACAATTCCAGGTAGTCCCATACTTCTGCCTTCAACAAATATTCGGATTTTGGAATTTGGAAGCTTAAAGCACCATTTATTATCAGTAGATTCCATCCGATAACTACGGCCCCAATCCAGCATAGAAGCATCAAAAATTTTGCCTTTTAATATGGATGAAGACCAACCATTACCATATTCATCACAGTAATAAAATTCATTATTAAAATTTAAAATCAAACCATCTTCAGGAAAATCATGCTTTGTCGTACAACGTAAGGTAAAGCTAGCACGTTTAGCAATCAAGTCGAGTTTGCAACACAGTCTTAAGATTCCATACTTCTGCGTTTTCCCCTCAGATTGGAATTCTGTGGTTCCATCCCAAGTGCATAACTCATCTACAATTCTTTCAATTAGTGCCTGATGTAATTTATTATCTTCGCTAGTTTCTTCCAACAATTGCAGCGTTCGGGTTCGCAGATAGCTACGCCCATACTTTACTAACAAAGATGCTATGTGTCTTTCAGAAGGAAGAGAAATTGTTTCTAAACCTGCCTCTGCAAAAATAATGGGTAGCACCTTCAGTTCCTTCTCAGTTAAAAGTGTTTGGGCAATGGGTATACCAACATGAACCCACTTGCCTGTTATGTTGACTTTGAAAATGCCCAGTTCGCCCGATTTATCGACATTTGCCCATTTTTCTAAATCTTTCCAAAGTGTTTGCATCTTGTCAAAGTCAGGATATTGTCCTGAAGTGGGCTTTTCTCCCAGCAATTCCCGTAAGCGGGGATAGTAAGCGTTAGGAGAAAAATCACCTTCAGTACCTGCTGCCAAAACAAATAAAGCTAAGTAGCCTATGTATGGAGGATAACCTTGCCGTTGGTATCGCCATTTAGGATTTTGCATACTTCCCAAAGCTTTTTTGCAGATACCATTTATACTAGTGGCATTTTTTACTGTTTGGATAAATTCTTGGCAGCCAACTCCATTGTCCGCACCCAAAGAATTAATTAACTCTTCTGTAACGTATAGATAAACAGTACGTCC
>NZ_CP023281.1 GCF_002896875.1 Nostoc sp. CENA543 | reverse complement strand
TTTACCAGCCGAATTGAGACAGAATTTATTGCCGGGTCAGGGATCTCACCTGCTCTATACACAGAAAACATCCGCATCATCAGCGACTTAGAAATCAATGCAGGCGGGGATGTCGCCACCCCTATACACGATGCCCTCAACTGGAAATACACCCGATTTGGACATCAAGCCAAACCCACACTGCACGCAGCTCTACTGCATAACGAAAACGGCAGCCCTTGGCAAGCCAAACTCAGCACCCCCAGGACTGACCCGAACAAAGGCAAGATTCAAAAATACGAAACCCCAATCGGCAACGGATCACGCGCCTATCTCCCCACCATTAACCGAGAAACTAGACGCTTAATTGCCCAACGCTACAACGTAGAAGTGCCACCAGCAGGGGAAAGTTTCTGGCAGTGGCTAGAACTGCACCCAGAAATCCCCATGATCATTACAGAAGGTGGTAAAAAATCCCTATGCCTGTTATCCCAAGGATACGTCGCCATTGCCCTTTACGGCATTAACGGCGGCTACCGCAGCAAAGATTCACTAGGCAACCCCATCTCACCCCACCTGATCCCAGACATAGCCAAATTTGCTGTTAAAGGTAGACACATTACCCTAGCCTTTGACCAGGACACCAACCCCGCCACCCAAAAACGAGTTAACGCCGCCACATACCGCTTTAGCCGCTTACTGATGAAAGCAGGCAGCCGGGTGAATATCGCCATCTGGAACGGTCAAAAAGGGCTGTGTAAAGGCGTGGATGATTTAATCGTCAACGCTGGGATTACAGCCTGGGAGACAGCCTTAAATCAAGCCCTACCCCTAGCACACTGGCAACTGTGGCAACGCTTAGAAAATCGTTTAACTTACGAACCCGCCTTACAACTCACTACAGCTGACCTATCCACCCTAGAAATCAAAGATTTACCCCAACAGGGAATTATTGGCATCGACTCCAACAAGGGGACTGGTAAAACTAAATTTATCGCCAAAACTACAGCTAAATCTCAAAAAGTCTTATCTGCCAGTCACAGAATTGCCCTCGTACAAAATTTATGTGCCAGGGCTAACTTAGATTACCGTGGTGATTTAGATAAATTCAACGGCAATTTTATCAAAGGCGCAGCTTACACCCTAAGAATCGGTTTCTGTGTTGATTCCCTATTAGCCATTGACCCCCAAAAATTTGCAGGCTGTGACTTAATCATTGATGAAATTGTTCAGGTAGTGCGTCACTTACTCACCTCTAGCACTTGCGATCGCAATGGCAAACGCCCCGCATTACTAGCCAGATTTGCCGAATTAATTAGAGTCTCCCGCCGGATAATTGTGGCTGACGCTGATTTAAACAACCAGACCCTAGATTACATCAAAGAACTGCGGGGAGATGACACCCCCATTTTCTTAATTCGCAATGATTACCAACCCGAACCCTACCATGTCACATTGATCCAAGCCAAAGATAAATCAGCAATTATCAACAATTTAATTGCCGATGCCCGTCAACTACAAACTGGTAAAACACTGTATGTCACCACCGATAGTAAAGCCACCAGTAAGACCACAGCGCGACTGCTGCAAAAAGCCATTCCAGGAATCCGCATTTTATTAATTAACTCAGAAACGAGTGGTAATACCGTGGAAAAACGGTTCATGAAAACACCCGACCCTGTAATTGCTCAAGGATTATATGACGTAATTATTTGCACTCCCACTATGGCCACGGGAGTCAGCATTGAACTTAAAGATTTTATCGCCAAAGTCTATGGGATTTTTACTGGCGCATCATCTACTGACGCGGATATGTCCCAATCCTTAATTCGGGTACGAGATAATGTAGAGCGTGTGGTTTGGTGTAACGAACGTGGTACAAATTACTGTAAAGTTTCTCGTTCCAGCAATTATCTCGAAATTAAAAACCAATTACAACAAAGAACTGATGCCACCGTTAGCTTAATTCGCTCCAACCTCAGACCTGACATGGTTGAAGAAATTGCTAACTACAACTGGCACGATAACCCCCATGTTAATCTCTATGCCCGGATTAGTGCCGAGCAGAATTATTCGATGATGAATTTGAGGGATGCACTATTAATTCGCCTCAAACACGAAGGACATCATATCAAAATTGATTACCAACAATCCCAGTTATCAGTCAACGTATTGTTAAAGGAAGCTAAAGAAGAAATTCAGATAACTGAAGCACAAGCGATAGTAGCCGCCGCCGATTTAACTTATGCAGAAGTGGCACTTTTGGAATCGCAAGAAAGCGTTTCCCCAGAAGATGCACTCGCAGTAACCAAATTCTATCTCAAAGACTTTTACTGTTTAGACGAGTTAACCATAGACGATGTACTTTGGGATAAAAACGGCCAACGCCGGGGAGAATTACTTAACTTAGAGGCACAATTAAACCCAGATTTAGCCCTGGATAGAACAGCTAAATCATTAGAAAAACAATCAAATTGGAATCAAGGTGTTTGCCCCTGGGATATTTCCGGTACAGCACTGCGGCGAAAAATCCGAGAAGTATTAGGGTTAAACGATTTTTTAGACCCCAATAAAGAATGGACGAAAGCTGACCTTAAACCCTACGCTGATAAAATTCGGCAATATGCCCCTGAAATTAACCTGCATCTCAACCGCACCATCAGCGACAAAATGAGTGATACGCAGGTTGTACATCAGCTGCTCTCCCAGTTAGGCATCAAAATGGCATTCCGTTGGTCAAGATTTGAGCCGGGTTTTGAGAAGCAAAAAATTAAGGTCTACCGACTTGATACTGAGGTTTGGCATAGCCTGATGTCTACTTTACATCGACGTGCCACACGACGCGAAAGACTTGCTGATACTGGAGATATGGTTGGATCTGGTATGCCTTTTAATACTAAAAATCAGCTAGGAGATCCAACACCACACCAGCCTAAATCTCTTGCAGAACAACTAATTGGATGTGTAGTGACAGTTGAGGGAGACTCAGCCCAGTTCCTAGTACAGAGCTTGACTCTAGACTCTAGAGCTAGGTGCAATAATTTGACTGATAAGACTGTGGTTTTTCTACCTGTATCAGACCTAATCTCAGTAGAGAAGACTTGAAATCAACTGGAAATTCCACATCAATAACACAGCACATAGTTGGTTAGCAGCTAAAATCAGTCCCCAGTTTTGGAACTGACTGTTCAGGCTATGCCTCAAAATATACTCCTAGCTTCAACTTTGATTAATTTACTACGGTCTAGCTATAACTGCTCACCAAAGATTGGAGAATGAAGGTTGCAGATTGTAGATTGAATAAAAACAAGCCTTTGCATCAATCTACAATCTGCCCTCGGCAATCTGCAATTTTATGACTTTGGTCGGAATTAGCTCTAGATATATTTATATAGATAACTCCCTTGATAAATTCCCTATTGGCTGCAATCAAGGGAGCAGATAAGTTAACTTATCTTCTACGATTACGGTCAGTACCAAGACGACGTTCAACCCGTTGTAACTTGGTATTAGTCCAACCAACACGCTCGGAAATACTTTGTAGATATTCGTGGATATCATGTGATATCTTCACAGGAATCAACTGATTAACGAGAAAAAATAACAGCAAAAAAGCGAACCCAGTACCCAAGGAAACCAAACAACCATTTCCTTGTGTTTCAACGTGAAAAACCTCTTTTTCTGTGTTGGTAATCTGATTCAGGTTGTTCTTCAACTCCTGAATATTCTTGGTCAAATTGTTGGTTTGAGTGGCTAAGTCGCTCCAATTCGATTTCAACCATGAGACTTCGTTCCTTAGCCCTTTGAACTCTAAGTTCTCTAATGTGCTGGAGGACGTGGGAGTATTCTGTAATTGCGTCATGAAGAGAGTTAATTGCTGCATCAAATCGGCGTTGTTCTGCTCTAACTCGTTCGAGGAGAGATTCTGAGTCTTCAATTGTTCCGTCAACATCTCGATAGTCACCATAGCCTTGCTGAGAAGTTGATTCTGAATCAGATTGGTTTGCGCCCATGCTTGTAACTCCGCCCTATCGCGTTCCCGTTCAGTTTTTTGTGATTGCTTAAAACTTTCAAACTCTTTATATAATCTGCCCAGTGCTGTTTTAACTTCACCCAGTTCACTGGCATCTACAGAACTACCAATTGAGTCACTCTGATGACTAGACTTCCCATTGCCATTGCCATTATTCATAAGTCACACACCAAAATAAATCATTGAGATTGGGCGCGAAGTATAGCGTAGAGGATGGAATAAAAACTCCTATCCTAGACCCCAGACTCTACCCCTTTCCTCAGTCCAAACCCCTGAATGATTGCATCCATGCTCATAAGATAAAGAGCATGATTATTCACCAGTTTTCTTTTGACCCCGACGAGAAGAAGAAACAGTGACTTTCGCCTGACTTGACTGAGTAGAAGCCTGAGTTTTCCGTGAAGCAGTCGGCTCAACTACTGGTTTATTACTTTCAGATTTCTGTAAACCCAAATAAACCCCAGCCTTCTCTAACTCCGGTTTAGCCTGATCTAAAAACCCACTTACAAGTAAATAATCACCAAACGGAAAACCATTCTCCTCCGTCGCCGCCGAATAAGGCAGACCCTTCTCAATCAAAATATCAAACGTTGAATACTCCAACTCAGGCATTTCAATTTCCACACCCTGCAACTCCTGAATCACAGTTCTAGTTTTACTATTCTCCCAACGCTGAAAACCTAATCCTTTATCCCAGCAGAGATTTTTCACCACCACATAATCAGCCTGATTACCGCAGAATTCCATCATGGCTTTTAAACTGGTAATCACCGAATAACCCAAATTCAAAACCGTCACCAGAGTTACCCGATAACCCAAATCAGCAGCAATCTTAAACAGACCAAACTTACCAATAATTTCCCTAGTTTTATTACTACTAGCCCCCGGCATATCCACCACAACTACATCAGGAGTATTAGCCTTTAACTCCGTAAAAAACCGCTTCGCCTCAGTCACCTCTAGAAAATTTAACAGCCCCACCCCAGAGCCAAAATTTTGATAATAGTCATACAATTCAGGATTTTCAGTATCAGCATCATAAGCCAGATAATTAATCTCCTTCGAGTGCATTACATCCAGAAGTAAACGAGTAAAAGCCGTCTTACCAGTACCACCCTTACCACCGAGAATCATCACAATACGTTTCATAAATCACTCCTATCAGTGACATTGAATTGTCCATGTTCCTTAGCTGCTGCTTTCCTTCTCTTAGGAGTTTGAGACGGTGAATCAGAAGATTGTTCACCCTCTTCTGGCAATGAACTAGACGAGGTATCAGCATCTACTGGCGAAACAGTATCACCAGTTAAAGCCGACTCAGAAGTTAAGTTACTTTCTGACTCATCAGGTAATTCCCCATCAGAAGAAACCGAAGAATCATCACCTTCTTGATGAGCAGTTGTTGCCAAAGACTTTTTGTGAAAACTTTTAATACTGCTAGCAGCTAGCTCAACACCATGCCCTTTAAACACCTCGGCAACGTCCTCAAAGTTGTAACCAGCATCCAACATATCCTGAATAGGTTTAGCCAAACTTTTGACCAAATCCTCAAGACTAATAGTTTTAGGAGTAGCAGCCTTTTGTTTAAGAGAGGCTTGAATTTCGTCGATTTTGGATAGAGGGACAGCTTTAGGTTTGCGGGGCATAGACAGCAGTAGAAGTAACAAATTATTCAGATTGTAAAAAATCTCAGAGAGAAAAAACTTTAAGAATCATGTGTAGATGTGACGAAGAGAAACAAAAAACAGCTACACACTCACCCAATTAGACTAGGCTAAAAAAAGCAGAAAGCAGAGAATAAGTTCTGGCGTATCACCAGACCTTGCACACAGACACATCCCCAGAATGCCCCAGATTACGCACTGTGGCTTTGCACTCAGTCCCGCGTCCTGCCTCCTGGTTCATGCCATCCCCAGACCACGCGCGGGGGCATAGGCAAGCAATACGCCTTAACGCGCTCCGCGCTGCTTTTACCTGCGGTAAAAGAGGCGTTCATTGCTTGTTGGGGGTGTCCCCCAAACCCCCAGTTACCAAGTATCTTAAAGGGGTAGATTAGTCCAAAAGTTCCGGGTGATTCGCCTACCTGCTCGGCACTTCGTGCCATAGCAGCTACAGCGAATCACCCGGTTAAAAAATCAAAATACAGATACTTAAAAGCCTAGTTATGCAAACAGACCCTCGCACAAATCTAAGTAATCAACTAGCTGACGCACTAAGTAATCGGACAGTAGAGCCAGATACAAAGCGAGAAATAACCATTACTTTTAGGGTAAGCACTGCCGAAAAAACGAGGCTAGAACAACGGTGTAATGGAGTGGTGCAAAGTGACTATATTAGAGCCAGATTATTTGATTACCCTTTACCCCAACCAAAACTGACTATCCCCGAAGTTAACAGACAAACCATTTACGAACTAAAAAAGATTGGGAATAACCTCAATCAACAAACCAGAGCTATCAACGAAGCCTTAAAAATTGGTAGCCAACCTCTAACCCGTGAAGTAAAGGAATATCTGCAAACTATAAAAGAATTAACTGCCTTATTAGAACAAACTCACGCTAGTTTATCTCAACCAATAGCAGAAGAGGATTAGCGAAATGATTACCAAAATCAAAGCCAATAAATCATTTCGCGGCACTACCAAATACGTACTAGAGAAAGAGAAAGCCCAGATTATTGGCGGGAATATGTACGGGATAACCACCGATAAATTAGTAGAGCAATTCACCCTGTCAGCCCACCTTAACCCCCAACTACAAGACCCCTGTTATCACTTAATGCTGTCAATTCCGAAAACTGACAGAACACTTAATGATGAAGAACTAGCCAGAATATCTGAGAGATACTTTGCTTCAGTTGTTGTGCTATCGCGGTTAAAAGGAGAAGAAGCCCAAGTAAAACAACCTGATAAAAGGATATCTGACACCAAGTTAAACCAGCTAGTTGATGAATTTATAGAAACAGAATTGCCAGCCTATGACTTTTTCATAGCCCGACACTCAGACAAAAAACACGACCACACCCACATTGTTGCATCCAGAGTTAATAACCTAGATGGGAAATCAATCCGCAGTTGGAATAATTACGCTCATTCCGAACACTCAGCCCGACTATTAGAGCGAGAATTTAACCTCACACCAGTACAGAGTAGCTGGGAGAGTAAACGCAAAGCTATGACTCGAAACCAACTGGAACGGGTTGAGAGTATGGGGCTTCCAGGCGAAGAAATAATGCGCCGAGCGATTGAACTTGTGGCAGTAAATAAACCAATAATGCCTCAGTTTATTGAGCGATTATGGAGGGAGCATCAAGTTAAAGCTGTCGTTAGTTATTACAGCCACGGTGGGGTAAGGGGTATCAAGTTTGGGATTGATATAGGTTCAGTTAATGAAGATGGTAGCCCTCGCTTGCTCTGGAAACAGGGAGGTAATCTTAATAAATATAAGTGTTCTTTCAGCAAACTCCAGACAGAATTAGGGATAAATTACGACCCTAAACGGGACGATAATGAGATTAAGTGCTTAAATAAATTCTTAGAATCTGTAAATAATAACCAAAATAATCAGCAGGTGATCCCAAAAATATCTGCGGTTAATTCTCTAGCTATAGCTGAAATTAATCCCCAAATATACCCAGCGTCATCAGAAATATATCAGCATGATAGTCTTGCTTTGCCCTTACTGGCACACGAAGAAAAAGACTCGGTAACACAAAAAGTAATCAAGGCGATAGTTGACTATGTTGAGCAATCAGCCGTTGAGTCAGTTCTAGCAGAAGCCGTACCATTATTGAGCCAGTCAATTGAGCAATATCGTCAGGGATTAGCAGAAGCTAACGCGAACTTTAAAGACCTAATAACAGCATTAACTCCACAAGAAAAAGACTCGGTATCACAAAAAGCAATCAAGGCGATAGTTGACTATATTGAACAGTCAGCCGTTGAGTCATTTCTAGCAGAAGCAGTACCATCATTGAGCCAATCAATTGACCAATATTGCCACTCCTTGGCTGAAGTTAACACGAATTTTAAAGAGTTAATAGCAGCATTAACTCCAGTACAAGAAGACTCGGTATCGCAAAAAGCAATCAAAGCGATAGTTGACTATGTTGAACAGTCAGCCGTTGAGTCAGTTTTAGTAGAGGCAGTACCATCGTTGAGCCAGTCAATTGACCAATATCGCCAGGGATTAGCTGAAATTAACGCGAACTTTAAAGACCTAATAACAGCATTAACTCCAGCAGAAAAAGACTCGGTATCACAAAAAGCAATCAAGGCGATAGTTGACTATATTGAACAGTCAGCTGTTGAGTCAGTTTTAGTGGAAACAGTACCACTATTAAGCCAGTCATTTGACCAATATAGGCAAGGATTGGCAGAGATTAACGCTACTGTTAAAGAGCTAACAGCAGCATTAACTGACAATTTAACCGCAGATAAAACCAAGCTAAACCCAGAAGTATCAGCCGAGCTATACAAGCATTACAGTGCTGACTTGCACTCTTTATTAGTGACTGACCGAGACAAAGAAATTGCTTATAGGGCATTATTAGATAGTCAGCCAATACAAAATATAGAAGAAATTATCCTAGCCAGTCCCGCCGGATGGACTCATGATGAAGCTAAAGCATTGGTGCTAATCGCTCAAAATAAACTGGCAGACAAACAATCTCAATCAGAACAACAACTCGACGATAAACAGCACTTTGAGTCAGAATATTTAGCTATAGCTGTGCCTGTTGCTGTGAAATTAATCAACTGGCAGTTAAGAGAAAAAGGTGAACAAAGTTTTAGATTTAAACGCGCAACTCTGTCAAAACAAGGAAGAGAATTGGTATTTACCCATGATGAACGCGGTGAAATTTTTCGCGTGAAAGTTAACCGAAAACAGTCCGGTGAGCTTGAGTATTCACCAATTAATATTGGGAAATTAGAGAAAAAAGACATTCAGTTTTGGCACGATTGCGACCAGCTATTGCAAGAAATTATAGAAGAACAACAGCAACAAAAACTGAAGTCTAGTAAAGGTCTTTCCCGCTAGGCAGTGGCGCAACTCTTAATCGCTTCGCTCAAATAGGCGGTGTCTGCCACTGCCACAAGACAACTTGTTGAGTCACCAAGTTTGTTGCAGGCAGCGGCAGACACTCCGCTGCGCCGCCTATTTGTTAAGAATTGCTTGGGTTGTTGAAACTTTTTATTGTAGCCCCTACTTCTTGCATGAACTCAAAAAATGAATTACTCATGCCGTAAAAGCTCGACAATCTTCCCGGTTCGTAGGCTAATATATTGGGCTTCATAGCTATCTATATGTCTAAGCCAGAAAAGTATCATATATCCAGCAACAAAGAAAATACTTGTAGAGCTAAAACCAATGTGATATTGATGTAACAAACGAGACTGCTTGTTAAAAAAAAGGGGGCTACTATCATGCTGAGGCGAACTTTTCCCTCGCCAGAAGCGTTGCGACGCTTACCATTTGGTTTGGCTGATGTTGCTCTGATTCTTGGGACATTAGTATTAGTAGGACTAATTGCCCGTGTAGGCGCAGGGACGCTGATCAGCTTTGTACCTCCAGACGTTGTACCTAGTGTCAACCTAGATCCAGTTAATTTGCCATATTATGCAGGGCGTTCAACCTTACGAATGTTTATTGCCCTGTTTTGCTCAACTTTTTTTACTCTAATATACGGTTACATTGCTGCCAAAAGTCGGCGGGCAGAGCGAGTTTTAATTCCCTTGCTGGATATTTTACAGTCAGTTCCCGTCTTAGGCTTTTTATCAATTACAGTGACAGGGTTTATTGCCCTATTTCCTGGTAGTTTATTGGGATTAGAAGCAGCTTCAATTTTTGCGATTTTTACCAGCCAAGTCTGGAACATGACATTCTCTTTTTACCAATCCCTGAGAACACTACCACCAGAACTTGATGAAGCAGTAAGGCTCTACCGCCTATCAGCATGGCAAAGGTTCACAAAACTAGAAGTACCTTCAGCGATGATTGGGTTGCTGTGGAACGCGATGATGAGTTTTGGCGGCGGCTGGTTTTTTGTAGCAGCGAGTGAAGCTATCAGTGTTTTGAACCAAAAGTATACTTTACCAGGACTTGGTTCTTATGTGGCAGCTGCCATTGCCCAAGAAAACTTGTCTGCTTTAGGCTGGGCATTACTGGCAATCGCAATCATAATTTTATTGTTAGATCAACTATTCTGGCGACCGTTGATTGCTTGGGCAGATAAGTTCCGCTTAGAGACGAGTGCAGCCGCAGAAGCACCAGAGTCTTGGGTTTTGGATTTAATCAAAGCGGCGCGACTTCCTAGTTTGATTGCTCAAATATTGACACCAGTAGGTGAATTTATCAGCCGATTTCTGTCATCATTGACACCTGCACACCCAATCCATCAGGTAGATAAAAATCAGCAGGTATTGAGCGATCGCCTCTACAGTTTTGTCTTATTAGTAGTCATTGGCGCACTTGTAATTACTGGGTTGCACTTTATTCTCACCACAGTCGGTTTAGGTGAAGTAGTCAAAGCATTTTCACTTGGGTTACTGACTTTCGGGCGAGTGCTGGTACTACTTGTAGTAGCAACACTTATCTGGACACCGATTGGTGTAGCGATCGGATTTAACCCAAAATTAGCACGTCTATTACAGCCTGTGGTGCAATTTTTGGCATCTTTTCCCGCTAACTTCATCTTTCCCTTTGCCACCTTGTTCTTTATTCGTGCCAATGTCAGCATCAATTTCGGTAGCATCTTGTTAATGTCTCTAGGCGCACAGTGGTACATTCTTTTTAATTCCATTGCCGGAGCCATGAGCATACCTACGGATTTGCGAGAAATGGCAAAAGATGTGGGTTTACATGGCTGGAAATTATGGCGTAAATTGATTATTCCTGGCATTTTCTCTTCTTGGGTGACAGGTGGTGTAACTGCCAGTGGCGGAGCTTGGAACGCCAGCATTGTGTCTGAAATTGTTAGTTGGGGACAAACCACTTTGACAGCAACCGGGTTAGGAGCATATATTGCCGAAGCGACCGCAGCTGGTGACTGGCCGCGCATCACCTTGGGAATTGGCATGATGAGTCTGTATGTGGTTGGTTTAAATCGATTATTCTGGCGATGGTTGTATCACCTGGCAGAAACGAAATATCATTTATAGAAACCAATCAATAAGATACGAAGTATCCTATTAATTTCCGTGTAAATTGACACCTCTTGGTTAAAAAGCTTGTTTGAGCTATTTGATGTAAGACTTACACTAACGCCAGATTTATTTCAGTGTGTAGTCACAACCTTGATATTTTTTCTGACTAAAGTGCTTACTATATATTTTTTTTCAATTTACTCCTACCTAAGACACACAGTGTCAGTCTTGCAATAGTAAACCTAAGTAAAAATTAGTTTAACCATGACAAAAACAGCTCCAACCAAAGAGCCAGTCCTCATTGCCGTTGAACAGGTCAACAAAAGTTTTCCCCTTCCCGACGGCAAAGGCGAGTTTACAGTTCTGCGTCAAATTAATGCGAAAGTCAATGCAGGTGAAGTTGTTGCTTTGCTAGGGCGTAGTGGTAGTGGTAAAAGTACCTTGCTGCGAATTATGGCAGGTTTGATTCCTCCTAGTGATGGACAAGTCATTAGCAATGGCAAATCCTTACGGGGTGCTAACAAAGATGTAGCAATGGTTTTTCAAAGCTTTGCCCTGTTACCTTGGTTAACAGTACAAGAAAATGTAGAACTGGGGCTAGAAGCACAAGGAATTAGCCGGGAAATACGGCGACAACGCGCTCTCAAAGCCATTGACTTAGTAGGTTTAGACGGGTTTGAAAGTGCCTATCCCAAAGAGTTATCCGGTGGAATGAAACAGCGAGTTGGCTTTGCACGGGCATTTGTGATTGAACCACAAGTATTATTTATGGATGAGCCGTTTAGTGCCTTGGATGTCCTGACATCTGAGAACCTGCGGGGTGAAATTGACGACCTGTGGAATGCTGGCAGTTTTCCATCTAAAAGTATATTAATTGTTACCCACAACATTGAAGAGGCAGTATTTTTAGCAGATCGAGTGATTATTTTGGGGGCAAATCCGGGACGAGTTCGCGGTGAAGTCGTGATTGATTTACCTCGTCCCCACGATCGCACACACCCCCGATTCAAAGCTTTAGTAGACTATATATATACGGTGATGACCAACCCAGAAGCCGAAGTTACCGGAGAAGTTACAGTCACCAAAACTGAAGCCCCAACTCAAAAACCTCAATCACCATATAGCCAATTATTACCTCATGTGCGAGTGGGTGGGATTAGTGGTCTTTTAGAATTAATTGTCGAACAGCCAGATAGCAGGGAAGATATTTTTAAGTTAGCAGAAAGGATACAACTGGCAGTAGATGACCTTTTACCAATTCTGGATGGTGCGGTCTTGTTGGGTTTTGCAGAGGTGACACAAGGTGATGTTCAACTCACACAAATCGGGCGTGACTTTGCGACCACTACTATTCTCCGAAGTAAAGACCTGTTCCGGCAGCAAGTTCTGCAAAATATACCTATGTTGGTCAGTATGGTACAAACACTGCGCGAAAAACGCATTGGCTCAATGCGGGCAGATTTTTTTATGGATTTGCTGGATGAACATTTTCCTCCTGAAGAAGCAGAAAGACAATTTGCTACCGCCGTTGACTGGGGACGCTACGCAGAACTATTTGAGTATGATGCTAGGGAAGAACGACTTTATTTGCCAGAGCCAATGTTTGCAGAGACAAAGGAATAGTCATTAGACTTGTCCATAAATCTAGGCGTAGATATAGCGAGGCTGTCACCAGGGGCAAGATAGCCTGAGAATACTGCTATCAATGACTTTCAGATTATAAAACTCTGATATAGAATAACACTAGTTGTAGCGAACTGCAAACATAAACGCTTCAAACTGCAAACAAGGCAATTTTGAAACCACATTAACTGCAAATAAGGGGGGTTTCAAAACCACATTATTTGCAAATGAAACCACATTCTCTGCAAACAAACCACATTCTCTGCAAATGAAACCACATTATTTGCAAATAAGCCGTAACTCTTGCGGTGACTGAGTTTAGGGATTTATCGCCGCAATTGTGTCCAATTTATAAGAACTTTTACACCGAACATATATGTTCATTTATTTAGATATAAACTGAACATAAATGAACCGAAAAATTCTATATGGGGTATTTCTCGTTTTATTTAATTTCCCTCTGACGCATACAAGGGAATTCCCATTTTTAACATCTGGTCTCTCAACTCTTGGGTTCGACCTGGAGGTAACTGAGCGTGTATAAAAGAATTTACTTCACTTACTCGTATATTTAATAACTCAGCTAGAACTTTAGCATTGTAACCATGCCGCATTACTGGAGTTTAGACTAAGCAGCAAAAAATGACCCAGGAAGGCTGAGTTGAAAATAAATAGGCATTAGACATAAAAATCGACAATCTTAAGCAGATTCTGATTGTTGCTTACGTGGCTTAGTTGTAGTTTTTCTAACAACAGGATAGCGAATTCTACGTTGTCGGGGTTGTCCAGTCTTCCAGCCAGGGGACTTTCCGCGAGGTTTGGGCGGACGGGCAGGAGTACCAATCGTCGCTAAAATACTTCCCATCGCCTGAGCAACCCTACCTGGAGTCAAACTAACTAATAACTTTTGCCAAGGTAAAGGGTTGTCTGCAACGATATCACGGGCTAACCACAATTCCCAAGTCATGATGGGCATTAAGTCACTCCAACGCTCACATTGCTTAGGGGTACGTAGCTTGGGAAGAGTCCAGTGTAAGCGTTGCTTCAAAAAGCGATACCAGTGGTCAACAGTAAAACGCCGCAAGTAGAGTTGCCAAACTTCTTCTAAAGGCGGCATTTGTTCTCCCAGCCAAGCCAACCACAAAGGTTTTGACACCCGCAAGTTGCCAAGCTCATCAAGACGCTCAACCCGAATCAAGGACATCGGACGTGTAGCGGCTTTCCGAAAATGAAAATTTGACCACAAGCTCACCTTGATACGTCCTAGTTTTGGATGATTTACTTCTATAGTTTGAATGGCTTGAGTCCATGTCGAAGCATCATTCAACTTAAATTTATCACCATGTTTTCTCGGTCGTCCCTTGCCAGAATATGGTGGTGGTGCGCCCCATAAACAAAGATTTGAACGCAAACGTACCAAAATGTCTGCTTTAATATTACTCGTCTTCAAAACGAAAGGAGCGCACCCGTACTCACTATCCCAAACCGAAATTGGTCTGGTAGGTAAATTTTCACAAACTTGTTGTAATTGCCATGCTGCTTTCTGGATTGGGCTTTCCCAACTGGTAATTCGCTCGTGTCTCAATGGTAATGCCCAACTGCCCGAACTCTCCGGTATCCAAGCAATGGTGCTATAGCCCTGACCAATGGTGATTGGTTTGTCACCTCCCATTGAGACACTGCTGTGTTCAATTGTCCTTTCCTGTAGCGTTACCGCATCTGGCCTTGGCCAAGCTGTATGGTCGCCAGCCAACAACGGACGACCCTGGTGTGGCATCTGTTTGATGTATAACTGCATCAATTTTTGTCGCTGTGGCCTGCTATCTTGTAACGCTTCATAAATACTTGACCACTTGCGTCTAAATGCTGGTGATAGTGATAAATCTGCCAAACTGTAAGCGTTCCGAGTTAGCAATATTGCATCCATCAGTTCAAATGTTGCATCATGCGCTCTACCTAGATAGTTATACGCTGCTTGACGAAATTCCTCTAATTTGGCACGGTTCATATTGGCAGATGAGAGTTGGTGGTTCTTCTCTCAGCTTCTGCTAATAGGGGACTGTGTTCAAGCACACCCCTTATTTTTCGTTGTCGCACCGGGAACTAGTCTAAACTCCAGGCATTAGGCGGGGTTCTAAATCGTTAAGTCCTACGTTCAAGACAGCTTCAGCCATATCACGGGTGACAGGCTTCGTTGCTGCTTGATAAGCGTCTTCAAAAGCCCTCTGCAAATAATGTTCGATTTGCAATGGAGTAGTCAATCGTTGAGCTAAAAATGCAATTGCTTCATCGGTAATCAAATCTTCAGGCAGATAATCATCGTAAATACACTCACTCAATAGCCATTTTATATACTCAAATTGATGTCCTCTAATACCTTCTAAACTAAAAATATTGGTTCTAGCACCAATCTCTTCCAAAGATGGTCGGCGCAGATCGTTTTTCAACTTGGGATGTCCCAATAGCACTACAGATAAAGTGCAACCGCTCTGACGTACCAATTCAATTAAACGCTTAATTTTGACTAACGTACTGTGATGAATGTCATGAGCTTCATCGACAAAAAGCACTATAGGCTTACGGCATTTTTGAACCAAAGCTAACAATTTTCGTTCTCTGAGTTCTGGGTGAGTCGGTGGTTTAGCATCTTTTTCTGTGCTTAAATCCAAAAACAAAGCACTCATCAAAACCCCAACATTGACCTTATCTTTGTCAATCGCAAGGCAACGAGAAATAATTATGTCTTTTTCGGAAGACAATTCCAATTGCAGTCGTTGTAAAGTCGTTGTTTTACCACAACCAACAACACCTGTTATTGCAATCAAGCGACCTTGCCTAATTTGGGGTTTCAGTTCTTTGAATAGATTTGTCTGCTCAGGGGTCTCAAAATACCCCACATGATCTAAGGTACGTTTCAGACCAAAATAAGTCATGACATCACTCAACATCGCTCGTACCTGTAATGGGGTGGAAGAAATCTCGAATTTGTTTGATTACCTCCTGCTTATTGAGAGTAGTCACCAGAACTGCATCAATATAAGCCATCTGTTCTGAGGTGAGTTTGGCTAATGGGCGTGCCAAATAATCGGCGATCGCCAACTTTGCTGCAATCACCGTGCTGAATGTCAGTTCTTGAAATGGGTTAGGGTCAACAAAAGGCTGTATCTTCAATTGGGTTGTATTACTCCCGAATTCTGGCTGATTGCCTTTACCAATCACAGAGTTCGGTAAAGACAACTCTTTAGCTAAAGATTCAATTCGCTCTGCCCGTTTCTGGGTACGTGTTTTTTTGAAACTACGGTAGCGATGTAGGGGGATTGGGCCATCTACAGGCAGAAACGGCCCATAGCGACGTTCTTTGTGTTCTACGTACAGTTCGTTGTCAAACAAGCCCCACCATAGAACCACAGTTTCTCCAGCCAAATCTGGCTCCACCTCATAAGCCACCCCCTCAACCGTAACGCGAGCATCGATGCCTACCTTACGGCGTTCGGGTGAGCGTGCAAATGTACAAAAACGCTCCCAGGTACACATTTGACGGATGCCGTTAATAGGTAAATTGCTCACCCAGTCTTCCATCCGGGAATGAGGTTCGCTGCGATGGGGTCGGCTATTGTAATGGAGCAAAAACTTCATCAACCAAGCGTTCGCCTCGGCTTCGGTCTCCGGTTCATGCAAGTGGTAGAGGGTTTCGTGCATTTCTTTGACCGTGCGAAAGGGTCGTTCCACCTTCCCCTTAGAACGAGCCGTCACCCGTCGTCCATCCTTGCCATTCGGTAAATGGGTACGTACTTCAATCCCTAAATAACCCATAACTTTTTGAAATACTAAGCTCTTAGCAATGGGGCCATTGTCCATGTACAGCATTTGGGGAATGCCTTGAAAGGGAAAGTTAGTCTCTTTTTTGGGTGACATGGCGGCAAACATAAACCGCAGTGCTGCTTCCACATCCTCACCGTAAACACCGTGGTATTCTTGGTATGCCACACCACTACGGTCATCGACGACACTATAAAGCATTAACAAGGGATGCCCCCGCCCCGGTTCTAGGAATGCTGGTGCTTTTACGTGCTTGAGGTCTGATGGGCTGAGGTCAAAATGCCAACATTGATTGCTATATTCTGCCTGGAAGCGAACCGCCGGTGGTTGTCGTAGGAGGGTATCGCGGTCGTAACCCCATTTGTTGAGATAACGATTGACGGTGGTTGGTTTGAGCAAACCTACTGGAACGGTGACATGACCATCTGGTGTGTTGATGCCATCTTCTTCCAATAAGCGAATTGCTTGTGCGGTAGATAAATGACGACCTTTGCGGTTAGATGTACGTATTTTAATGGCAGCAATGATTTCGCAGTATCGCTCAAGAGTTGCTTTTGGAATTACACGCGGTACATCACAATCAACGCGGCGTACTGAACGGACAACATTGCCTTCTCGTAATGTCCGATACACAGTATCTTCAGAGATGCCATACAGTTGAGCTATTTCTTGAACTAATACCCGACGAGATGGACTGCGCGGTGGTAGTTGGTCTAAGCGGCGACGAAGGTCTACGATTGCATCAATTGGTATTTGTTTCTTTGGCATCCTATGATTTCTCCACCAATTTATCGTGGCGTGGGTGGAGGTGTTTACGTGACAACCAATCGTAGAGGGTGGAAGGTGAACAATCGACCAGTTTGGCAATTGAGCGTTTACTGATTCCTTTGGCTAAATAACTGCGAATTTCTGCTTCCCTTGTGTCCAGTTTCAAATGTGCAGATTGTCGTCCTTTGGGTCGTCCTAATGTTTTTCCTTCAGCTTTTCGTTTGGCTAGTGCTTCGGTTGTTCTGAGTACAATCAATTCCCGTTCGATTTCTGCTGCCAAGCCTAAAACTGTTGCTGTAATTCGGCTTTGCATTGAGTCATCCAGTACCATACCTTGTTTGGCGATATGGACGTTGATTCCTCGACGCACGCAACACTCCAGCATTTCTAATACTTGTAAGGTGGAGCGTGCCATCCGACTAACTTCTGAAAAAATGACTATATCTTTTGCTTGTGCTGTTTGATTCAGTAGTTGTCCTACACCTCGCTCTAACCATTTCTCCCGCCCAGAAATTGTGTCCTCTACAAACTGGATGGGACTCAAAGCGTGGATGTTGGCATATTCTAAAATGCCATGTCGTTGGTTGTGTACGTCTTGTTTGTCGCTGGAGACCCTCAGATAAGCATAAATAGCCATAGCCAAACTGGCTGTCGGTTTAAACAGCTTTATAGATTTAATCGAACGGTATTAGTTCAAATTAAACCACGAAAAGCGTACATATATGTTCGGTGTAAAAGTTCTTATAAATTGGACACAATTGCGGCGATAAATCCCTAAACTCAGTCACCGCAAGAGTTACGGCTTATTTGCAAATAATGTGGTTTCATTTGCAGAGAATGTGGTTTGTTTGCAGAGAATGTGGTTTCATTTGCAAATAATGTGGTTTTGAAACCCCCCTTATTTGCAGTTAATGTGGTTTCAAAATTGCCTTGTTTGCAGTTTGAAGCGTTTATGTTTGCAGTTCGCTACACCTAATGCTTCTCTCAATAGAATTCAAACGAACCAAAACTTTACAAAGTTTGAAACTGCATTTCAAGGTTGTCCCTTTAAAATATCTCTGCTGACACGTTCACCCTTCCTACTAAAGTCACAAGTTTCTCCTCAAGCAATCTGTTAAAAGACATAATTGGTATTGAATCTCGTCAAATGTCGCCACCGTTTCAAAGGTTTATACCTGCTATATGCTATTGGCGAGTTTTACACTGTCGTAGTTTGGCGGAATTGAAAACAGCTACACCAATCTCGCCAAATCCCGCAATCTCGCCAGAGTCAGAAGTGAGTTTACCTGTGTTTGGCTGTTGCTCTGTCGCTATTTGGCGAAATTCAAAACAGCTTCTCAACATACTCTTCCAAGTCAGCACGCTTAACTCGCCAGCTTTTACCAATGACTTTAGCTTTCAACTCACCTGCTGTAATTGCATCTCGTAAGAATTCTCTAGATAATCCAGTTAAAGCCTGTGCCTCAGCGATGGTCAGCAGTAACTTATCAGCTATTGGTACTGATGGCTGAGTGTCAGCCTTACCTAGTAATGTTTCAATGATTCCAGATAACTTTTCAATTACGCCAATCTCGCCAAATCCCGAAACCTCGTCAAATCTCGCAATCTCGCCAGAGTTATGTGTAAGTTTGCCTGTATCTGCCTGTTGCTCTGTCGTTATTTGGCGAGATTCAAAGGCAGGTTTTATAGTTGGTTGATCTAGTTCTGCTTTAAAAGCTTCAAGTTCAGTTGGGTCAAAGTTGGCAGTTGGGCGAGTTTTACCCTTCTCGTATTTAACACTTATTCGCCCTTGCTGGACATAACGCTCAAGGGCGCGAACGCTGACACCTAAATAATCTGCTGCTTCCTGCTTGTTCATAAATCTCGCCAAATATCGAACTTCGCCAAAATCCTATCAGTGATTGGCGAGTTTTGGCGAGATTGAGAAAGAGCAACTATTATTCCTCAGCTGTGCCAAAGCTATTTTTAGCCTAAAGTATAGGACTAGGTGCTATACTTTTTAGATTTTGTAATATAAAATACTTTAAGCTTTTAGCTTGCGTTTTGAATTTCTAGTTCAATAGCTCCCTTAGTTACGGCAAAAAAAGAGTTAGTTGTAAAACAAATAAGTCCAATTCTGACATCAGATGTTAAATAATCGAGTGTCCAGTTTGGAAGCTGTAATGTATTGCTGAGAACTAAAACAGAGTTAGGTCTTAAATGAGTTTGAAGCTGTCGTCTGTATCTATATTCTGATAGTTGTCCTACCCCTAAACGAATACGTGGAAGAAAATTTTTACGGTTAATAGTTTTGACTTCAAAAATAGTTTCAATTCCATCTTTCTCTGCAATCAGATCAACTGAGTTTGGATCGTCGGCAAGATTATAAGAGAGATCCATGAGTTTTGTTGCCAGTTCTGTCAATATTTCTTGGTGTTGACGTGTCTTTTCACGTAGTCGTTTTCGACCTTGAATGATATTGTTAACGTTAATATCTAAATCTACATCTTCAGCTACTGGAACATTAGGTGAAAAAGAACGGAGATTAATTTCGCCTGTATTTACCGTTAAGGAAAGACTATCTGTTTCTTCAGTCAACTCAGCATCTGGATAATTCTCTGTAAGATACTCTTGACTCCTTAGCTCATCAGGAGTTATCCATTGAGATTCTATATTTGGATTTCCAAAAAAACTATACCAATCTAAAGCATTTTCATATTCACTAGAACCTTGTGGTAGCCAGAAAGTTGCTGGATTTGCATGAAAATTAAGAATATCTTGAAGTTGATCAAGTTCGTTTAATGCAGTCTTTGATAGAGAAAGTTTATTACCATCCTTAGTAGCAAAATCACTTTTATCAAGAAATTGAAACCATTCTTGAACGTGGCGATGTCGGCGTGAATCAACTCCAGAAACTTCTCCATCTTGTCTTATTTGCAATAGCTTAGAATAAGCATATCTCCAATCTAAATTACGTTTCGTAGGGACAAGAGCCAATAAGCATTCACGAGTATCTAAACATGGGTGAAAACCCTGCCTGAATAGCTCAACTAGCACTTGTAAAATCAAGACTCCTGGTTTTATCAAGACACCAGAATTAATATCTAGTTGTGTGCGATTTTCTGGGACATTTATGCCTGCTTCTAGTAATTCTTTTTTTAAAGAAGATGATATATCTGTTTTATGTCCATTAGGATATTGATAACCTAATATTTGAGTAGAAAAAAGTTCAGAATATCCAATACTACCATCGATATACATTAATCCAATTGGTGTTAATTGGGGTTGTCTAATATATCGGGTTGAATATATTAAACCAAGTTCGGGAAGAATTTGTTGGTAGTCTCTCCAAGCATCTACCTGCCCAGAATCTGAGCGGATATTCGGTGTAAAAATTCCCCCGGTAACTAAAGATTGATTTATCAATGCTTTATAGTCTGGGTATTGCCGAAATCTATAAGCAGCTTCCAGAAGAGCAAAAATTTCTTTTGGGTTTACTCTACCCATGTGTTGATTAAATGACCAGGAAAAACCTGGGTAGGGGAGCGTCAAACTATTAACTCCTTTTCAGACAAATTTTGTAAGGCGTATTGAATAGATTTTCCTACAGCAAGTCCCAATAAAGGAGGTACAGCATTACCTACTTGCCTGTATTGTGCTGTTGATGTTCCTAAAAATGTGTACCAATCTGGAAAGGATTGAAGACGAGCAGCTTCTCTAACCGTAATATGTCGATGTAAATATGGATGGATATGAGGTCTACCGCCACCTGCTTTAGAACCAACTAATACTGTCCCTGAAGGTTTTTCGGGGTCAATCCTATCTGTATGATCAACCTTATCCCTACCACCTGGTGGGATTTTTTCGTAACGACTCCGTACTCTATCTCCATGAATACGAATATCTTGGTTAGGCAACCCATCAACATATTCTAAGGCTAATTTAGAAGGTATCCACTCTGGAAGATGTTGCTCCAATAAATCTAAACTTGATGAATCACGATATAAAGGCTTAGGAAACTGAAATTCAGCAGGCTGAATAAAACCAACTACAAACAATCTTTTTCTAATTTGCGGCACTCCATAATCTGCGGCATTCAAAATATCAGTGTGTATATCGTAACCAGTTTCTGATTTAAAATGGTAATATAACTTTTCCCAATCTTTACCTTTATTAAGTGTTAAAAGACCTGGAACATTTTCAAAAACAAAGGCTTTGGGCTTTATTTCATTTATAAGGCGAATATATTCAAAAACTAACTGCCCTCGTAAATCAGTAAATGATTCTCTCTTACCCAAGATACTAAACGATTGGCATGGTGGCCCTCCTGCAATAAGAGCTATATTGTTAGAGTTAATCAATTTTTTTATTTCTAAACCTTTTAATTCCCTAACATCTTTAGCTTCTGTAATACAGTCAGGAAAATTGTGTGCAATAGTATCACAATAATACTTAACCTCATCATTAGCATATTTGAAATAAAAACCTGCTAATGATAAACCTAAATCTAGTCCTCCTCCACCAGAGAACAGTGAAATAGCAGTGAGATCCTTATTGTTTCTTGATGATAAACGTAGTGAGTTGAGGCTATTTAGGTAAAAGTTCACTGAAACACTTCCAGTTACCAGGTTTACTTAGGCAAATAATTTTAGCGTAATATACGGCAATTACAATAGCTTGTCCACAATCCGTTAGCTTATTCGCCACATTTCCCAGCGTGGGTAAGAGCGCACAAACTTAGCTTCACTCTTGCCGTGTAGACGCTGGTGTAGAAATGTCGCCAAACACTTATTTCCCGACATTTACCCCACTACCTCTTCCCCTAACGGGGACTATTCGCATCAATTTCAAATTTTTCACCAAGCCCCAGTTCTATACCAGTTCTACCCACAGGTGATAGCATCGCCAAGCTGGCCGCCGCACCTAGCACTTGCTGATCTGAGACTTCCAAATATTTCTGCAACTGTTCCAGGTTGCGATGCCCACTAATTTCTTGAATTACCCGCAGTGGAATACCTGCATTACTCATCTGCGTTAGGGCTGTACGCCTGAAGCTGTGCGTCGATACGCCGATTATCCCTACTTGTTTGCAAGCTCCGCGCAGTATCCTAGCGGCTGAGTCTTCGCTAATATGTCCGTTACTGCGACCGGGGAATAAGTAGGGATTACCTGCTAGTGGGTAGTAGTTGGTTAGTATCTGGCGCAAGTCTTCAATCACTGGGATTGTGCGTGTGGCCAGTTTCCCTTTAGTGTTCGCTTTTCTAATAATTAGCTGGGGTCTGACTAACCCAAGGGGTGTGTAGATGTCTTCTGTTAACAGGGTGCAGGCTTCCCGAATGCGGCAGGCACTAAACAGACACACGCCAAATACAGTTCTGTCCCGGTCATTGTCTAAACCGTGACTGAAGATTAGTTGTATCTCTTGCTGCGTCAGAACCTTGGCGCGTCCGTGTCTGTTTACCTTCATTGCTCAACTGTAGACCCAATACACAGCCTACAGCTGATGCACCCCAGTTCATCAAATTTGTTTACCTTGAATCAGCCAGAGACTCATCTAAATTTCATTCCCAATCACGAAAAAAACTTAAAACTCAAAGGTAAGAATCCACAAGTTTACCTTGAGTTGACCATTTTTCATCTAGAAGGCGACAAGCGACATAAACAACGTTTTGAGGATTGCGCTTATGTCCTCCTTTCATACCCCAGCACCTGACAGTATAATCACTTTCGTAACCCAGGACAAGTGCAAGCTCACTATAAGTTAACTGCCACTTTTTCTTAAACTCAATAGGGTGCATATTATTCAGCTATTTCAATAGATTAATTAACAGTGCCGAGCAGACATTTGACAGACACCAAATGTCTGCGGTGTGTCCGTGGTGGTGTCTGGAGATGTCTATGCTGTATAAGGGTTTGGGGCTTTGGTGTCTGCCGTGTCTGGTGTCCGATGTCCGCAAAAAAAGGGGCGTTTTGGGGGCAGACACTCTTACACCAGTCGCAGTCAAATTTGATTGAGCTTGATAACACCCTCGCCTATCCAGTCTGCTAAATTAGCACCCACAATTTCATACATCCAGCCCTTGATTTGCTCCACAGTGAATCTTTCACCGTTCACTTTAAAGTTACTTTTAAACTCTCTAACATCAGCCTCTATTCGTTCAGTTCTTGTGAGATATTCATATAACTTTTGCGCCATTGTTGAAAGTTTATTAGGTGAATTTTGGGTGTCACCTGCCTGCTCACCAATATTGATTTCTAGTTCATAAATGCGTTCCAATGTCGCTTTATCTATGGGTGGATTCGCGTGAAATTCTGTTGGCACAGTCTGACTAAAATCAGAGATTTTGGCGGTCATCTTGGGCAGTTCAACTAATATCCATTCATTGGAACTATCGAGTTTGACTTTGGCTTTACCCGTAGATTTTGGCTGTAGTGTAATTGGATCTACTTGTGCCAAACATTCCACCTGGAGCATTTTAGAAACCAGATTATGTAAGCCTTTAATCCCAAATAAACAAGTCTGTGTATTATTGTGAGCTACCACAGTTAAAGGCAGCTCTTGTTTGCGGCTTTTAGTCAGTGCCAGCTTGCCGAATTTCTCCAATAATTCTGCATCCTTAATAAAGTCGCCGTAGGTGGTTGCTTCCTCACAAATTAGGGCTGTCGCTTTGCCCTCGCTCCAAAGTTTCTGCCGCCATTGCTCTTCGCTTAAGGATGAATTGTTAAAGGTTTTTAACCGTTGTTCCAATTCCTCAACGTATTCGCGGATTTGTTGTTCAATATCTGACCAGGAGTGATAACTTTCAACCCCTCGCCATTCTGCTTTATTACTGTCAGGGTCAAGGACAACAACACGATAGCCTGCCTGTTTTTTCTGTTTAACGACATAACGAGCCAGCCAAGACTTCCCGCCGCCTTGGTTGCCCCAAATTAAAGCAGTTTGTTTGATGAGGTTTTGCACCCATGCGGTGTTACTGTTGGGTGAGATAACTGGCTGCTGGGCTTGCTCCTCAACAGTTCCAGGTGTGCCGTGTGGTAGCTGTGCGGTTGGCTGTTGCTGTGGCTCGAATTTAGAAAAACTTGCCCCACCATCTAGTAAATGCCCGAAGTCATAATAATCATCAGCCGACATCGCCATGAGTAGGGCTATCTGCTGCTGTGGGGTGATACTGGCGATAAACTGCTGTCTGGCCTCAGCAATTTTGATACCACGCAAGTATTTCAGTAGTTCGTTACCAGATAGGTCTAACAGTTGCTCACCAAGTTTTACACTTTTTGACGCTCTCACACCTTCAAATTGTTTAGTAGCGCGGTAGTGGGGTCTAATGTCGCTGAGATAGTCTTTGGCTTTAGAAGTTAAAAACAGACCGATTCCCCCCAACACCATCGCCCCTATCCCAAAGTGAATCTTAAACGGGTTATCAGCACTTAGTTCTCGAAATACGTACAGGCTTTCATGTTGGAGAAATGCCCACTCGTTATAGTTGGGGTTGCTGGTGCGGTACTGGTTAGCCTTCAAGTAAGGTTGGGGAATTTGCGATCGCTGTTCATATCGGCAATACTTATTACCCAAAAGTAAACGTTCTGTATCCCCCTCTGCTTCTAGTGGTGCATCGTGTATCCTGGCTGATTTTGGGTAAAAACATATTTCTTTCTTGGCTATGCCATCCCCTAAATGTCCTACTACAACACAAATCACTGCGCCTAGTACCGATGCCATCATCAGCAAATTTAGACGCAATGGGAGATTATAACGACGCTGGTTAAGTTCTGATGGTTTTATGTCTTTCATTTCTTACGCCAGTAGAAATATAGGAGAACAGAAACAACTGCGGCTAGCCCAAGAAATAACCCGTAATTAGTTTCTTTAGGTTTTTCGATGCCCTCATAGACTTTTACCTGTTCAGTCACGGTATAAAAACTGTTACGGGCTATTCTGTCCATGTCTTGGGCATCGCCTGTTAACTTCCATGAACTAGCTGCCAGGGTGGCAGAGCGAATTACACCAATGCCAAATTTCTGGCGGTCGCTGATTTTGGGAATGATGCTGTTGTGAAATCTTAAGTAGCAGAGGGTAGCCGCCAACGATGCGCCAACAGGTAAGCCAGCAATCACGGCGGGGAATAGTCCAACGCTACCAGCAAGGTATAGATATTGGGTTGATGTGATTTGAAATCCTGCTAGGAATGCACCTTGGGCAATGCCTTGAATGATGGTGATACTGGTGTCAGTTTCAGATATTGCCTGCTGTACTTGTTCAGAGTCGTACTGTTCACCGTCAATATGCTGTGTACGCTCGTCTACAATCTCTGCATCAAAGTAAATTGGTGTTTGTTTTTGATTGTTGGTCAACATTAGCAACACCTTTGGGAAGAAATTAACCCAGGTGCTAGACCTGGGCTTTTATTTAGATTTAGTCAATCAACCGTCTGAAGAAACCTTTGGCACGATTAACAGCGTTAGAACCGTGTCTGTGAATGTCTTTTAAAGTTTCTTTGGCTCGGTCTGTGGGTGAAAGTCCTTGTTGCTTTTCCTTGACCTGTTGCCAAAGTTGAGTTTGTGCCTTGGTTGCGTCAATCTCAATGGTTCTGAGCGTGGCGCGATGGGATTCACCCAATAAGTTAAGTGTCCTAGAATGCCGAAACTGTTCTTGGGCTAGTTGGTTGTCAGATGCAATCACTTTTTGTTGTAGACCATAGCCTAAACGTGCGTCGCTAACTCTGACCTGTGACCAACCATCAGCCATTTTGTTGATAGTTGTACCGGCGGCGGTGAGAAACTGGGTTTCTTCTGCCATGACTGTTTCAGTTGCTTTTAACCCTTGGCTGAGATTACCGAATACAGCTTTGGCGTTTTGGGCGCGTTGAGTTTGTTTGATGCGGAAGTCTGCCACCTGTGCGGCGGCTGTCTCGTTGCCGTCTAGGGCTTGGAATATGGTTTCTTGGTTAATGCCACTTAGGGAGTGTAAAGCAGCATAGGTGATAGGTGCATCCAGTTTGAGTTTTACGGTTCGGTTCATTACTCCCACGCTCCTAGTTCTTCAAGTCTGGTGAAGATGTTGGTTGCTTTGTCTCTAGTTGCGTCATCAGTGATATCGTTTAGTGCTGTTGAATCGCCTTCCGCAAGTCTCCAAATCGTTTCGTCTGGTAATTCTGAGCCAAAATTCCCTAAAAATTGACCGTGAGTTAGAGGATTAGGTGTTTCATCAATCGTTTCAAACTGGTCATAGATTCCAGATTGTAAGTATGGCAGTGCTTCTCGAATGATTTGTTGCTGCTCTGGTGTTCTGCCTAAATTTGGCTGGTATGGATCATCATTGGCCACAATCTCTGCTGCTTCTTGTGCCAAATCTGATGGGCATCCTCTTTGGGTTAGTACGTCCAATGCGGCGGTAAATAGATTCTCGTTGTTCATATTGGTAAGATCCTTGTAGTGTATGTACCCGATGCACTGGTGAGGCGATCGCCATGTTTTCCAGGCACTGCGATCGCTCTCCTCTTATTCCTCATTAATTGAAATAACGGCTCTGGAGATTGCACAAGCTAGGAAACCTCCACCACAAACAAATATTCCTCCAATGCTAAATTCTCTGGACTTTTCCCAATTCACATCACTGTTATGGGTGTTCTGGGGATTTTGGGCAGAATCAGAGGCGATTAAGCTCAATCCGTGACTTATCAACGCTGCACTCACAAATAAACCTGCCGAAATCAGAAGTGCAATTGTGCCAGTGTGTAATGCACTGTCCAGTGAATCAATCAGTTTTTTCATTGACTAAATCCTTCTAGATTAAATATCTGTACTGATTGAGAAATTGGTAATACTTCAAACCGCAGTTCATTGAGTGCCTGAACAGCATCAGCAATTGATAAATCTGGTTGATATAAGAGTGCTTTGTACTCTGGATGTTGACGAATTGCTGATAGTATTTCTTGTCCTTGTGCAATCAATTCTGGTAGTGGTTGATTCTGCATAATTCACCTCATCAAAATATTGATAATTGCAGTGATTCTTGGCTGAGTACAGAACTCTTTGTAGTTACGCCTTCTACCTCATAACAGCGAGTAGTTAAAGCTTTGTGATTCAGCTTTAAATCCGCTTTTTTTCGCTGTCCTGCTAGTGGTCTGAAAATAAATTGTGGTGCTTGGATTGTGCCTGTTTTGTAGAGGTACTGGTAAAGCGTTCTGTCGATTTGGTACACTTTCGTAAACGATAACCAAGTGCTGTCATGAACTATACTTAAGTTATTCATTGCTGCCTCTTAAAGACTTAACTAATGTGTCGCCATAGTTAACCAACAGGATGGTAAATAACTGCGAGTAAGTGTTGATTCCTGTTTGCTCAATGATTTCTTTGGCCTTTGGTAAATGCTTTTCGTCTAGGACTACGCGCGTTTGACTCATAACTTCAGACTCCTAATTAATGTCTGTCCTTTCGGTTTTTCTATGTCTGTTTCTGGTTTTGATGCTTGTGGAATGGGATTGCTATCAGTAGCCACTGTTGCTGCTGGTTGGGGTGAAAAATTAACGCTGTTGCCCGATAAATATTCACTAATCAACAAATTGGTGGCAGATGTGGCATTAATTCCCCTTTCGGTTGCATATTGGGACACCCATTGAATATGCCGTTCATCTAGTCTGACTTTGAGTTGAAATGTCCCAGTTTGGGGCTGATAGGCAAGATTTAAGTTCCATTGATACTTGATAGCATCCAACAGGAGATTTACGGTGTCACTCAGTTTGGAATAGTTGAGTGCAGTTCTGATTCCCTCGACTTTGGCGGCAACTTGCACCGCTAATCGTACTTGCATTTCACATGGCCAACAGTGCTTGAATGTTTGATAGATGAGGGTCAACTGGAATATAAAACCCTGGTTTTGCACTCAATTTATGACGTACTAAGTTGGCACATCCACCAATGAGCATGATATTGGTGACATCGGCTAAGTAATCATTTGCAGCTGTGGTAATGCTATCCATCAGGGCGTTAAACCAGTTTTCTAGCAGCCCAGGAAAGACGGAACTGAAATCATACTTGCGTCCATAGGTTAAAGAGCCGTCAGCAATGGAATCCATCATCTTTGCTACTTTGAAGGCGACGTTATCTCGTTTGGCGTAACTCTGCATGAGGTCAGAGTTGATGATGTCGTTAGCTAAGGAGACACCACCAACTTTAGGGATGGAACGACGGGTGAGGACTTCACCATTAGGAGTCATGACACAGTAGTTGGTTGTGCCTCCGCCGATGTCGATGGCGAGTGTGTCTCCTTCTACATCCAGGAAACCTTTTTTGTACCCGTTGACTACTGCCACGTCAGTTTCTAGGTAAAATTCAATGTTTTTGATTTTGTGTCTGTAGGTTCTGCCATTGACTGTGACTTGATGTTCTGCAATCAATGTTTGGCGGATTGTGTCTTCATCCCATTGATTACGTTCTGGGACTAAAAATCTGACAGTTCCTTCAAAGTCAAGTCTTAGTCCTGCTAGGGTGAAAGGTTTAACAAATTCTGGTAACTGTTTTCCTCTCTCGGCGGCGGTTTGGGGGTTTTTCTGCTTGGTGGCTCGTTCTCCCAGGACTAATACTTTGTTGTCTAGTTTGACGCTGGGGGAATCGTCGGTTTCTATGTCTCTAGCACTGGTATAGGTGACATCTTGAAATACTGAGCGAATGACGCGAGGCTTTTCACCTTTGAGGGCGGTGATGCTGGTGAAGTTACCAATATCTGCAAAGTAAATGTTGTACACTTGCTTTCTCCTATGAAGCTAGATATTGCCGTTAATACTTTCTGTTCCTTGTTCTGTAGGCACAGCCACAGCTAACATTTGCATTCCATTAACAGGCATTAAAACACCTGCAAATATCTGTCTGTGTTCGTAACAGATTTTGTCCATCAATTCGGAAAGATGAACGCTGGAGACAGCATTCTCAGAAATCCCAAGTACCCTTGGAGCTTGAGATTTTAAATACTGTTCTAAAGTTGCAGGTATACGAACTCTGGAATTTTCTGCCATTATTTCGCTCCCTTGCTTTTGGAGTTTTAGCGGGTATCACAGGTGCAATCACTCTTCATTCCCTTAGTTTTGCCCTATGTCCGGTTCTGTCCCGCTTGCTGTATTTCAATTTAACCCACAAACCCACAAACCCACAAACTACTTAGTAAAACTTTACGAAACCTTGGAACTAGGTTGATAACTCACAGCTAGCCCATTTTTTTAAGTTAGAGAAACTGGTAAATAACGTATTTATAAGGGTTTGGGAGAAATCAGCTTTTTGGCTAGTAGTAAGTGGTGAAACAATACCCTAGATTAATTCGCAATGCTTGGCGATCACAATCTGGTACAAATGCTATAACCCTGATTCTTTCGTTCCATATTTTCCCAACCGTCTAGAAAATGAGCGAACCGAGAGTTATAAAGTGGGTAAATAGGTGAATCCATTTGTGGGCTTAGATTTTAATTTATGGCGAATGAGAGTAAAGACAAGATTTTTTTTCGTACCAGGATTGATGCGGTAATACACAAGCGATTTAAAAAACTGTGTGTGGATGAAGACGTAACTATGGAATCTGTGGTAAACAAGCTGATTGAAGACTGGGTTAAGCACAAGGAAGCAGAGTCTGAAAAAAAATAGTACGTCTGTGGGTTTGTGGGCCAATAGAGCTATAATGTGTCAAACATTACCCACAAACCCACATAACTTTTACGTCATGAAACTTCTATTTATGATCTTTAATCCCTGGAATTTGAGCCAATAAATGCCAAGAAGTCTGCGAGGTGCGAACTCACAGACTTTGACTCAAATTATTCATTTGATTTCGCTTGCAAATTGTGGATTCGGTGCTTGCAACACCTACCACACGCACACCCAGCCAGGAAAGACAGAGTGTAAAACCCCCACTGAAGAAGAATCAAGTGGAGACTTTCTTTGATTATAAGTGTCTATCAATTTATTTCCAACAGATGAGAAGAAAAAAATAGACATGAAGGCAAAGAGCGAAACCACTTGATTCTTAACCATCTACCGCACAAGTTACGCCAACTGTTCCGTAGATAAAAGTTGAACCACAGTCTTTTCTGAGCGAGGGCAATGTAAACCCAGCTTGGAGAAGGGAATTGAAAAACCTATCAAGTGTTCTACCATCTGCTCAAAACCTACTGCCAGTCGAGAGCATCGAGGAG
>NZ_CP023280.1 GCF_002896875.1 Nostoc sp. CENA543 | reverse complement strand
GTTTTGGGCGCGTTGGGTTTGTTGGATGCGGAAGTCTGCCACCTGCGCTGCTGCTGTTTCGTTGCCGTCTAGGGCTTGGAATATGGTTTCTTGGCTGATGCCCGAAAGGGAATGTAAGGCAGCATAGGTGATAGGTGCATCCAGTTTGAGTTTTACTGTCCGGTTCATCACTCCCACGCTCCTAGTTCTTCCAATCTTGTAAAGATGTTGTTGGCTTTGTCTCTAGTTGTGTGATCCGCAATATCGTTTAGTGCTGTTGAATCGCCTTCCCCAAGTCTCCAAATCGTTTCGTCTGGTAATTCAGAACCAAAATTCCCTAAAAACTGACCGTGAGTTAAAGGATTGGGTGTTTCATCAATGGTTTCAAATTGGTCATAGATTCCAGATTGTAGGTATGGGAGTGCTTCTCGAATGATTTGCTGTTGCTCTGGTGTTCTGCCTAAGTCTGGTTGGTATGGATCATCATTGGCCACAATAGAAGCTGCTTCTTGTGCCAAATCTGTTGGGCATCCTCTTTGGGTAAGTGTGTTTAATGCGGCGGTAAATAAATTCTCGTTCTTCATCTTGGTAAAATTTTTGTAGTGTGTGTATTCGATGCACTGGTGGGGCGATCGCCAAGATTCGCAGTCAGCGCGATCGCTCTCCTCTTATTCCTCATTAATTGAAATAATGGCTCTGGAGATTGCACAAGCTAAAAAACCTCCACCACAGACAAAGATTCCTCCAATGCTAAATTCTCTGGACTTTTCCCAATTCACATCACTGTTATGGGTATTCTGGGGATTTTGGGCAGAATCAGAGGTGATTAAGCTCAATCCGTGACTTATCAACGCTGCACTCACAAATAAACCTCCCGAAATCAGAAGTGCAATTGTGCCAGTGTGTAATGCAGTGTCCAGTGATTCAATCAGTTTTTTCATTGACTGAATCCTTCTAGACTAAATATCTGTACTGATTGAGGACTTGGTAATACTTCAAAACGTAGTTCATTGAGTGCCTGAACAGCATCAGCAATTGATAAATCCGGTTGATAATTAAGTGTTTTATACTCTGGATGTTGACGAATTGCTGATAGTATTTCTTGTCCTTGTGCAATCAATTCTGGCAGGGGTTGATTCTGCATAATTCACCTCATCAAAATATTGATAATTGCAATGATTCTTGACTGATTACAGAACTGTTGATTTTTGCTCCCTCAAGTTCATAACAACGAGTTATTAATTTGTTATGGTTGAGGACTAAAGTAGCTTTCTTTCTTTGTCCAGATAAGGGCTTGAAATGATAGTATTTACTCCCCGAATCAGTGCTACTTCTGTGGCTAAACTGATAAAGTGTTCGGTCAATTTGGTATACCTTCGATTGAGTTAGTAAAGTGCTGTCATGCACTCTAATTAATTCCTGCATTTTTTACACTCCGTTACTCTAAAATTCTTCTCACTCTACCTTCGCCTTACTTTTTTGGATTTACTGCTCCTACTGGTTTTTGCTGTTTGGAGATTGAGGGGGGATTAACAGGACTACGATTAGTTAGAGATTGAAATATTGCCATCCCAGCACCAATAGCACCTAATCCAACTCCTATTTGAATCATTCGATTTGCACCATATTTATGTGTGCCGTAGTAACCTATGCTGACCAATGCTAGTAATGCGATTACTCCTGCTGCAATTTCAGTTCGTTTCATAGTCTCCTTTTAAAGACCTCACAAGAGTATCGCCGTAATTAACTAACAGGATGGTGAACAACTGTGAGAGGTTGTTAATCCCTGTCTGTCTAATAACTTCTTCTGCCTTTGGTACGTGCTTTTCATCTAGCACTACACGCTTTGATTTCATAGTTTTAAATTCCTCACTAATGCTTGTCCCTTGGGCTTTTGAGTGCCTGTCTGCTGGCTGTCCATAGCCTCTTGACTAGACAGTTGTGTATTTTGTCTGTCTGATATTCTGTCTGCTGTCTGTCTAGTTTCTGTCTGTTGTCTGTCTACGTGGGTTTGTGACAATTTTTCTGACAGATATTCGCTAATTAAAAGATTTGTGACGGCAGCTATATTTATTCCTCGCTCATCACCATATTGTGACAACCATTGCAGATGTCGTTCATCTAGTCTCACTCTTGTTTCGTTTGTCTCAATTTGTGACAAAGCGACCAGTTTTAAGTCCCATTGATGCTTGATTGCATCTAACAATAGATTTACGGCATCACTCAATTTGGAGTAATTGAGTTTTTGGCGGATTCCCTCTACTTTGGCAGCGACTTGAGCCGCTAAACGCACTTGCATTTTACATAGCCAACAATGCTTGAATATTTGATAGATGAGGGTCAACGGGAATATAAAACCCTGGTTTGGCACTCAATTTTTGTCGTACTAGGTTGGCACATCCTCCAATGAGCATGATATTGGTGGTATCTGCTAGGTAATCGTTAGCTGCTGTGGTAATGCTGTCTATGAGTCCGTTAAACCAGTTTTCTAACAAACTGGGGAAGATTGAACCAAAGTCATATTTGCGCCCGTAGAGGTAAGAACCGTCTGCAATCGCGTCCATCATCTTTGCGACTTTAAAAGCAACGTTATCGCGCTTGGCGTAACTTTGCATTATGTCAGAGTTGATGATGTCGTTAGCTAGTGAGACACCGCCGACTTTGGGGATGGAACGACGGGTAAGGATTTCACCTTCGGGGGTCATCACAACATAGTTAGTTGTGCCACCGCCGATATCAATAGCGAGTGTATCGCCATCCATATCCAGCTTGCCGTTTTTATAGGCATTGACTACGGCTACATCTGTTTCTAAATAAAATTCCACATTTTTGATTCGGTGGCGGTAGTTTCTGCCATTAACTACAACTTGATGGTCTGCAATCAAAGTTTGACGGATTGTGTCTTCTTCCCAGTGAGAACGTTCTGGGACTAAAAACCGGACTGTGCCATCAAAGTTGGAGCGCAAGCCTGCTAGGGTAAATGGTTTGACAAATTCTGGTAGTTGTTTTCCGCGTTCTGCTGCGGTTTGTGGGTTTTTCTGCTTGGCTGCACGATTGCCCAGGACTAAAACTTTGTTGTCTAGCTTGACAGAAGGGGATTCCTCGGTATCAAAGTCGCGTGCTGATGTATAGGTTACATCTTGGAATACTGAACGCATCACGCGAGGTTTTTCACCTTTGAGGGCGGTGATACTGCTGTAATTGCCGATATCGCAACACAAAATGTTGACCACTTACAGTCTCCTAATTATTTAGCTGTCTTGGTTCGGGTGTAGACTTGTTTCGTCCACCTGTTGTTATAATACTAAACAGCTAGCAATATGTTCAAGCGATTAGCAATACTAAAATGTTATACATAACAAGAAATTCATAGTTATTGCTAATGTATTAGCAATGAATAGCTCATTATTATTACTATGAATTCATCTATATGAAAAAATGCCAGTGAGAAATACGATCAAGGAGTTTGTCGATAGCAAAGGAATAACCGTTTATCAATTCCGCAAAGAAACTGGAATTGCACAAGCCACAGCTTACAACCTCTATAACAATCCCCAACAACTCCCAGCCCCCGGCGTTTTGGCTAAGATTTGCGATCGCTATGAATGCCAACCTGGGGAACTTCTTCGATGGGATTCAAAAAAGGCAGGCATACATGAAACAAATAAACCTAATTAAAGCAGTAAGGCAATTAAAAAGCGATCGCCCACCATCTGGGAGCAATCGCTTTACAAATCTACAAGATTTAATACATAAAGCTGTTTTTATACGGTCAAGCAGCTTTTCATGCTACCCTAGCGAGAGTAAGTCTGCACGTAAAACTGCAATTAGTTCTCAAGAGGAGGTATAAAAAACCGAAGCAGTGTATTCAAGTAATCAAAATAGGTGTGAGTCGTTGTAGAACATTTGGAGTTAATAAGACTTGCCGGTCACACGCCCAAATTGTTCAAAACAAACAGTGACTCACCGTTAAACCCTGTTGGCAATCTTAGCACACAGGGCGGGACTTTTTATGCCTTTTTTGAGACAAAAAGTAAAAAAAGGCATCTAGCGACACAATTTATCCCGACTCTGAACTTAAAACAGAGCATTGGCAAGAAAAATTGAGCCAAAAAAGATTTTGGGACAAATCTGACGACTAGATGCCTCATACATGAGGAAAACGTCGTGGAATATTCATTTAATTACATACAAGTTGCATTTTATGCCCTTGAGCTAACGTCTAGGGCTGATTTCTGCTGTATTTATTATCCAAAAGGTAAACCAATCGTTTTACCTGTCATCTTTGGATAGTAATTAGATTAAGAAATTGGTTGCTACCCACACGCCAGACATAGTAATAACGATTCGGTATGTTAGCGATTCAGTTAACAACCACCTTAAATGCAATATCAGTCTAACAATGTCTGCGTCGTAATGGTGTAAATGGTGCAACTTAAATCAGGTGGCTTTACCGCAAAAAACTCACGATGACAGTTTCAAGCTCAGAAATTTAACCTTTTCCGAGGACAACTGTTTTCTGGTAAATTTAACTGCTTTTGTTTTTCTCGTTGGTAACACTCGATTAAAGCTTCGCTACTTTGCCCCAACAGTGGGTAGCTCCGATGACAACCAATTCACCATCGGAGAAGAAAAAATGACACCAGTCAATCTCAACAGTCTATTAAACAATGCTCAAAAATTAGATAGTCTTCAAGGAGGTATCCGCTAATGGTTGCACAGTTCAACAATGCCTCCAATGACATCACTCCTCGACTGATCGCAGGATTAAAACTAATACCTCAAGACTGGGCATTAACACCAGTATTGAACAATAAACGTCCTTACCGTGCCGACTGGCAAAATGAAACACCAATTCAGCATGAAGTGTTAGCAAAGCTGATCCAGAACGGTGACACCGCAAGTGGCAAAGATGGAATTTACAAAGTTTATCCTAAAGGTTATGGACTGCGGACTGGTAAATGGTCAGGTGGGATTTTAGCGATCGACGCAGATGGAAATGCTCCCCATGATTTGTTAAATAAACTAGGTGGATTGCCGAGAACCATCAGCTTCACATCTGGAAAACCTGGACGTTGCCAGTATCTTGTACAAGTACCTGAAGAATATTGGTCAGTCATCGAAACGAGAAAGATTAACACTGGCGTAAAAGGTGACGACGGTAAAGACCAGCTTCTAGAATTGCGCTGGAATGGATGCCAAAGCGTTTTACCACCATCAGTTCACCCCGAAACAGGCTCATATAAATGGGTAAATTCCCCCCAAGATTGTGAGATTACACAATGTCCGATTTGGGTAATTGAGTATTTCTTGAATGAATCTGCTGCTAACACAGCAACAACGCCATTCACAAACGATGTAGCACTCATAGGCGATGTACCACTTTACCAGTGTTTAACCAAAGACGACAGAGATTTAATAGATCGCGGTGTAGGACAAGGCAGCCGGGATGATAACGGGGCTAAACTTGCCCGAAACTTAATTGGCACATCTGCAAGATTAACTCATCTTGGCTATAGATTCGAGGGTGACGCTAGGCAATTATTTGATGATTATTGCTCTAGATGTTCCCCACCTCTATCAGCAAGAGACGCAGATCGGATTTGGAAGTCAGCCGAAAAAAGCAATCCATCAGCTACATTGACTGATGACGCGCTTTTAAATTGCATCAAAGCATGGCAACGTCACCAGAACATTAACATCAAACCACAACCGACAACACAGGCGATGAGCTACGCCAGACCGGAGGTCATCGCATCCGATACCATGCAAAACGCGATCGCTGAAAAAACCACACCCGACGAAATCACCAACAAACCCGATAATGTCATCCTACACCCCACAGCGAACATTCCCTACGATGCCCTCAAAGCCGAGTACATCCAATTACTGGAATCAGGCACATCAAAATCAGGATTAAGCCGCTATAAGACAGAGGTTAACAAAAAATATTACCCCCTTAGACTAGATAGATTCCTCAACGATGTCGAAACCGAATATCGCACAGCAGAAGAAGACGAAATCATCAAAGAAGACATTCAACAACTGCTCGACTGTGCCAACCTCGAACTAGACATCAGAAAATTCCTCCCCACCAAACTAGCCACAGCCTTAATGCTGTTCGGCATCAACCAATCACTACCCCAAACATCATTAATGATGTCCCTGATCAGCGTCATCAGCGCAACTCACCTGATTGGCACACAAGTATTGATTGGCAATAAACACAACGAATTCTATCAAAACCCCGCCATCAACCATGCCCTAGTCGGTGACAGTGGTTCTGGTAAATCCATTATCTTTCGCTCCCTAGTCAAAAAACCCCTGAATGCTCTCAGAAAAACCGAAAAGAAACGCTTTGCAGAGCAATCACAACAGTACGAACGTTCTTTAGCCGCTTGGCAACAATCCGACCAATCAACACCCCCACCAGAACCACCACCACCAATTAACAAAATGTATCTCACCGGTGCTACCCTGGAAGGTTTAAAAGATTACATCGCCAAAGCCCCAGATTACTCCATCCTGAACGTAGTTGACGAACTATCAGGTTTATTTAAGGGATTTAATCAATATAAACAGGGACAAGGCAACGACCGTCAAGAATTTTTAAGCCTGTATGACGGCGATGGTTTTAGCGAAGCCAAGGTTTCTAAAAATATTTTTGTAGAAAAAAGTAACACCGCTTGGCTAGGGGGATTACAACCTACCATACTGGACAAATATTTTCAGCTAGGGGCTAGCGATGGACTCCTACCCAGGTTTACATTCTCCATCTTGCCAGAGACAATTCGACTATTACCCGAAGAAAACGCCCAAAGCATTGATGTCACCGGCATAGTCAAAGGACTCTACAAAGCTACACTTGATTGTCAGCCCCAAACCTATCACATTACAGGTGAAGCTTATAAGTATTTTCGGGAAGTAGACACCAAATGGCAGTATGAAGCGGCTAGGTTGCCCAATGGTGCTTTAAAAGAATTCCTGAAAAAATGCAAAGGGCTATTAGGCAGACTATCACTCAACCTGCATCTCATCCATGAACTTTCAGACCCATATTGTGGCACACCGCCCACAGTTATCCCCCTAATTCGGGTCAAACAAGCCGCCGACATTGTGGAGCATTTATTACAGCAGATTCAGGCAGTGCATTTACAGATTGCTGGGGAAACTACACAATCAGCAATCCTCGCCATGATTAACCTGTCCATGAAACGGCAGTCACTAGGGGAACAAGGATGGTTAAACGCCAGGGAGATTAGCCGCAACCAAACAGCTAAGGGACGGATGAAGACAGCAGAAATTAGAGAACTGATGATTAAAGCCAAAGATATGGGCTATGGCCAGTTACGGGGGAGTGGAACAAAGTTAGAATTTCGCTCCACCAAAAATGTCGGCGATTTGTCGGCGATGGCTAAAAATACTCGTAAGCCAGATATATCAATAGTTTTGAATCCTGAGTCTCAAAAAATGTCGGCAGATGTCGGCGAAATGTCGGCGATAATTAAAAACCCTGAAGCCATTGAAAATACTGGGGTTGAGTCTATCGAATTTAAAAATGTCGGCAATGTCGGCGATTTTTCAGAGATTTTTGAAGTCTTGGATGAGAGTGATTTGATTGTCAGTGATAAAAATGTCGGCGACATCAATTTATTGGTTAACCCCAGTGTGGTAAATCAAAATGTGGTTAACCCCAGTGTGGTGAATCCAGTAGTAAATCCAGATGAAATTTTATCTATAATTTCGCCGACAACGCCGACAACGCCGACAAAAAAAGAGTCATTGGCTGAAAGTATTGCCAATACTAATGTTGAGAGTGCCGACATATTACCGACAAATTTACCGACAGATGCCGACAACCGCCGACAAAATTCACCCATTCTGCCGACAACAACCACTGACGACAACTGCCAACAAAATGAAGAACAAGAATTATCTACTGAAGAACCACAGCCTACAACCGACGAACCACAGCAGGTAGTTACAGAAAAAGATGCAGTGAGAAATGTGTGGGCGAATGCAGCACTGATTAGGGAGTGTATTGCAGACCAGTCCTGGGAAATGATTGACTCATTTTTAGAAGAATGGACTGATGAATTTAAAGCAGCAGTGTGGGCAGAGTTAACCCCAGAAGAACGCAAGGCAGTTAAGCAACTCAAGCCCAAGGCCTAATTGCGATCGCCTAGTTGTATCTTTACTATCTGCAAAAACAGGCTTAATGCCAAAGATGGTGAATAGTTGCAGGTTTCGGAGCTATGCCGGAATGTATCAACTTGTGAAGCCATCTCAACAATCGCCAGCATACACTCCAAAACCCGCTTGTAAAATATATATGAAGTCCAATGTAATCTCTGCATTGATTGGACAATAATCTATCGAATTTTTGTCCGTAAAAATTAAGAAATTATTTGATTTTTCCCCAAACAACTCTTTTGTTGGATTGGGATAGCTAATACTGAGCAATTGTTTTGCTTTGTCTATGCTGCCTTTAGTTTTTTAATATCTGTCACAGGAATAAAATATTGGTCACAGAATCGAGATACCTGTCTCAAAAGAGTATTTGCCATCACAAAATTTGATTTATGCTTGCAATAAGTTTAAAATTATAAAAAAAATATTTAGATTAATTTGATGTTTATCTTATTAATTAAAGTGATAAAACACATAGAAAATATTGATAAATCTAATCTAAAAACTCGTTAATTCATAAAAAATCTTTACTGTCAAGTATAGAAAGTTGTAAAAAACTGAGAAAAGTCTGGTTTAACTAGTAAATAAATGTATAGATATTTGAAATATTTTTGCTATAACTATTCTCATTTTGGGTTAGTGTAATAAAGTTCTTTTTATTGTTCTTGCGATAAATAATCATCTGCGTAAAAGAACATTTAAGCTTAATAAAAATGCGCTTTTATTTGCACCATTATTTCTCAACGTAAAAGCGTATTGTAATTAGTTTGTTTGAAGTTTCAATCTGATTAGGTGAATATGGATAAAAAAGTAATTGCCATGACATCTAGTAATACTAGATGCTCAGAATCAGGGACAAACACTCAAATTTTGGCAAGAATTTTAGGCAGGTTAGGACGGAAATATCAGCATCAAATATATGCGTCAGGAACAACATTAATTATTGGACTCCAAGCAATGCCAGTTCACGCATTTGGACTCTTCAACCCCACACAGATAGCACTAACTTGTATGTTTGGTGGAACATCTACCAGTAGTTCTAGTCCTGCATTAGCTGCTCTTCCAGGGGTAATAAATGCGGGTATCACAGTGATACTCTTTGTTTACTTTGTAGCTTCTGGGGTGAAGGTAGCGAATGCTTTAGGAGAAGGTCAAGAAGTAACCCAATTAGTGCAACAACCCATCGGTATATTTTTCATTACACTGGTGCTGTTCATAGCACAAAATATCTTATTTAATGGTGTTACAGCATCCTGTTAAATGAAACAGAAAGAAATCAAGCCAGTCAATCAATCATTAGGAAAAAGTGCAGCAATTGGAATCTTTACAGGATTTCAGTTTGCGATTGCCATCGGCTCATTCGGCTGTGGTTTTTTCTTGGCATTCCTATTGGGAGTAGGAATGATCTGGAGCATTCTAATAGGACTGTGGTTTAGTGCGACAACCATAAGTTTATCGGGGAAAAGACCTTATCTATTTTGGTCAAGAATTTTTCCTGCTGTACCAAATTGGACACGCGGGTATGTCAAATATTCTTCACCGCTAGATAAGAAAAAAGTAGGCTCTAAAAAAATTCGTTTATGGCACTAAAAAAGGCAAACACGCCTACTAAAAAAATCAATCCTTTTGAAGACCAGTTAGACCTCACTACCCTAGTGAGATTAAAAAAAGGAGGATATACAATAGGAGCTTACTTGCTCAGTAAAAAGCAAGTCGGCGACACTGATAATACATTGCAGTTGATATTCGGTTACAGTTGTACAGGAGTAAACCCATTATTCAATTCAGAAGAGCAAGTAGAAGCATTAGCTCGTGTATTTGAGAATGGCTGTAAAGAAATCCCTCAAGGAGAGAGATTTACATTTCGCTGGAGTTCATCCTGTGATGAAGATGAGGTAATAGAACATTTTCGCCACCGTTTAAGTAATCCAGTGAATGATGAAAGTGAGTTCTTAGATTGGGGATGTTTAGCAAGATTACAAGAACTGACAAGACAGAAAAAACGCAAAAAGATAGTTCTCAATGTGTATACAACATTCACAATTAAACCAGGAGGAACAGAAGCGGGAGATGCAGTAGATAGGGCAATAGTAAAACTATCAAACTTCTTACAGCGAAGGTTTACCTCTACAGGTGCAACAGAACTGACAAGAAAAAACCTCATGCAAATCCTCGAAAAAGCCATAAATATTTCGCTGAGGTATCAACAGATATTGGCACAAATGGGTTTAAATCCCACCCCAAAAACCGAAAAGGAATTATGGAGAGAATTGACGTTTTTGGTAGGAGCAAAATCAGTAAAAGTTCCTCATACTCTAGTGTTTGATGAGCAAGGGTTAGCAGAAGAATTTCATGAAGTTATACCAAAAGTCAAACAGTACATAGACAATGCTCATATAACCTCAGTGTTGTTGAATAATGGCATACCCTACGCAGATAGGCAGTGGGTATGTCTGCCAAATCAAAAAAACACTAAAGGTAAATATGTAGGTGTAATGACCTTAACCCAAAAACCAGAAGCGTTTATTTCGACAGTGAATCAAGTGCGCTTTTTGTGGGATATATTTGCGCGAGATACCATTCACGATATCGAAATTATCACAGAGATGAGTCCCGCCGACCAGAAAATGGTGCGGTTGACTCAGCAGCTAATTACAAGGAGATCCCGAAATGCAGAGATAAGTGCAGCTAGAAAAACCATCGATGTAGCATCACAGTTAAATACGGAATGGTCAGTAAATGCCCAAAAACAACTCTATACAGGTGATGTACCGCTAAATGTGGCACTGATAGTCTTGATTTATCGAGAGACACCAGAAGAAATTGAAGATGCTTGTAGATTAATTTCCGGCTATGTGAATCAACCAACAGAATTAACACGAGAGAGGCAGTATACATGGCTGATATGGCTGGAAACATTACTCTTAAGGCAAAGACCACAGCTAACAAGTCCGTTTAACAGAAGAGTAGCATTTTTCGCCAGTGAAATAGTTGGGTTAACACCATTGGTGCAAATAGTCTCCAATGATAAACAAGGATTTGAATTGATTGCGGACGAGGGACACTCAAGTGTAAGTATCGATTTAACCAAAACAAAAAACATGATGGTAATCGGTACAACAGGTTCAGGGAAATCAGTATTAGTGTCCTCAATCATTGCTGAATGTTTAGCCTTGGGAATGTCAACACTCATGATTGACTTGCCAAACGATGATGGTTCAGGAACGTTTGGAGATTTTACGCCGTATTACAACGGATTTTATTTTGATATTGCCAGAGAATCAAACAACTTAGTGCAGCCCTTGGACTTATCAAAAATACCGGAAGAACAACAAGAAGAACGAGTCAAAGCCCACAGAAACGATGTCAATTTAATTGTGCTTCAGTTAGTCTTGGGTTCACAATCATTTGACGGATTCTTGGCACAAACAATAGAGTCATTAATCCCACTGGGGATAAAAGCCTTTTACGATGACTCCGACATTCAAAGACGCTTTGTAGAAGCCAAGAAAGGAGGATTGGGTTCTGCGGCTTGGGGGAACACCCCCACCCTGGTAGACATGGAGCGTTTTTTTTCCACAGACCGTATAAGCCTGGGATACGAAGATGAAAATGTAGATAAAGCATTGAACTATATCCGGCTGCGCCTTCAATACTGGCGTTCAAGTTCAATAGGGGACGCAATATGTAAACCATCAACATTTGAAACAGATGCCAAACTAATTACCTTTGCTCTGACGAATCTGCAATCGAGTAAAGATGCCGAAATATTTGGGATGTCAGCATACATAGCAGCATCAAGACAAACATTAGCTTCACCCAACAGTGTATTTTTCATGGATGAAGCTTCTGTACTACTACGTTTTCCGGCGTTGTCAAGATTAGTAGGGCGAAAATGCGCGACGGCAAGGAAATCAGGATGTCGGATTATCCTTGCAGCCCAAGATGTGATATCAATTGCCAAATCGGAGGCAGGGGAACAAATATTACAGAATATGCCTTTGAGATTGATTGGAAAAATTGTTCCAGGTGCAGCCAATAGTTTTTGTGAAATACTCGGCATTCCCAGAGAAATCATTGATAAAAACGAAACTTTCACGCCAAATATTCAACAGTTATATACATTATGGCTGTTGGATTATAACAACAGATATATCAGGTGTCGTTATTACCCGTCTTATCCTCTATTGGCTTTGGTTGCTAACAGTCGGGAAGAACAAGCGAAGCGAGATGAATTTAAAGAAAGATACCAAGATAAGTTTGAATGGATAGCAGCATTTTCTAAATATTATGTCGAGTGTATACAACAAGGACAGCCACTATGAATAATCTATTAATGCTCGTTCAAAATAAAATATTGTTGGCAATATTAGCAGGAGTAACATCAATAGGAAGTTTTCAAGTCTGGCAGCATAATCAACAAGAATATCAGAAATTTATTGCTGAAAGAGAAAAAAATTGTGAAGCAGGTTTTGCTCTGGCGAGGGCAGCTATAAATCATAGTCCTAGTCTTCAGAATTTGATATACAACAATATAAAAAATCCAGCTTTAAAACAACCAGGAATCAATAGTGAATTTAAAAAAGATTCTGATTATTTATTAATCAAAACAAAACCAGATTATCTCTTACCTCCTAATGTAGATAATTATGATAGTCAATTCTTTAAATCTCTTTCAAAAAGAGGTGATAATCCACCAAAGCCTTTAGAAGTAACAGCTATATCTTTAGATATGACTAAAAAACAAGCTGTAGTTTCTTCTTATTGTTCAAAAACACCATTTACAGTAAGTTTAGAGGACTTATATGAAACATATCAAATGGCAGCAGATCCTGATAACTCTTTTGGCGGTGCAAATATCTTTAAATAGTATTCCAGCGAAAGCTGAAGCACCAAACCAAGATGTTGTGGTAGATACTATTGAAGTAGAAGCGAGTTCAGATGTAGATGTAGCAAATCCAGTCAAGAAGCCCAAAAAGACGTTTCTAGAAAAAACATTGGACTTATATATCAAAGGACAAGAATACTTAAAAACAGCAAGTAAATACGTTAATCTCGATTTTAAAAAAATCAGTGTCAAATGGGGGGGTATCAATTCTGAATTAGCGAAAGCTATAGATAAAGCAATCAAAGAAGGGCAAAAAGACCCCATAAAAACTGGGGAAGAAGTTAACAACGCTGTGTCGGGACAAGAAGATACAGATGTAATTAATACTAGTCCAGAAATTCAAGGTGAACAGGCTCAAATAGATGTGCATCAGTCATATACCCGCGCACAATCTCAAGCAGTGTTAGGAGCAGAGGGGCAAAAAAATCAAGCAGAAGAAGCCCAAATAACTAATACTGCTGTTGGCGACACATTAGAACAGGCTTCTTCTGCTCAATATGATGTAGTAACACAAGATATTCTCAAAAAAATGGCGGTGCAGAATTTACAAACAGCCATGCTAACAAAGTCAGTTCATAGTGAGGCTCAAAAGCAAACACAACTGCTAGCAACAACAAACATGAATCTGGCTGATATATCAGAACAAATGAGTATCCAGTCTAAAAAGGAAAAAGCAGAATCATCAGCCACATCCAGGGAAATATTACGTGCTGGCTCTGCATTAGATTCTTTTTGGAAGAATCAATAAATCTAATTCACAATTCGCTGCTTTCCACAATTCGCAGTTATAAAATCAATGTTGGCTTTAACAATTATCAGTTATCACTGTTCACGGTTAACTCTCATTCAGTGATGGGTTGATATCTAAACTGTTAATCAACAATTATTCAATTAGATTGTCGTTAATCTTAATTGCAAATGTAAAAAGTAGCGAATTGCGAATAAGTTTAATATTCCTCAATTGAGTGGGGTGAGTGATTTATGTCTTTAATTTTAGGACAAACATTATCTAGTGGAATAGTAAAAGGAGCAGAAATAGGCTCAGACTTAGTGATGAATGCGTTTGAGCAAGATTGGAAAGATTTAGCAACAGGTACTAGCCCAATTTATATAGCTGTAGTATCAGTATCGATGTTAATAGCTATTGTACTGGTGAGTTTTTGGTCATTGGGGTGGTATAGACAAATTAGTGATGAAGGTTTTTCACATAATGTAGTTAGTGAAATGGCTTTTCCACTCCTAGTAATTATTATGCTGTCTAATAATGGAGTAATGCTAGCTAATACATCATTAGCATTGAGGAATGTAACAGTTAATTTAAATAGTAGTATTTTGTCAATTACGAGGAACGGAATTACCCTGAAAGATGCTATACGCAGTGTGAATACAGACCAAGCCTTTATTGCTGCTGTACAGAGTCGTATTGCTGAATGCGACATCATAGCAACACCAGAAGAACGTCAGCAATGTATTGATAAAAAAATTAAAATTGCTAAAGAACAGGCAGAAGCAACTAAAAAAGATAGAGGAATAGCTGGAATTCCTGTTACGTGGAATCCTGCCGAAGTTACGGGAGAAATAATTAATAAAGTTGTGCAAGGGGCAATATTTATTATTCTGAGTGGATTAGCAGCAGGATTTCAATATATTTTACAACTGTCTTTTTTATTAGTAGTTTACGTAGCACCTATCTTTCTAGTTCTATCATTGTTACCTGTTGGTGCTAAACCTATCTATGCGTGGCTTTCAGGATGGTTAGGATTAACTCTAGTGCTAATTTCTTATTCAATTATTGTAGGAATAGTAGCTGGTTCAATTGTGAATCAACCTTCATCAAGCCATTTACAAATGCAACTACTCCAAGCCATATTTTCGCCAGTCCTAGCAGTGGCAATAGGAACAGGTGGAGCAATGTCGGTATTCAAAGCTTTCACCAGTGGAGTTAACTTTTCTTTATCTGTACTATCAAGGGCGATCAGATGATGAGATTACATATTAGAGATAATGGAAGAATACAATAAGAAGTTTGTAAATGTCAGAGATTAATGATTTTCAAGATTTTAAAGATTTAAAAATTTGGCAGAATTTTAACTTCTATTTTCTGTTCCCTGTTCCCTTTCATTCTTAAAAGATAATGAGATTACTAGAAAAAAAGGAATTAAATCTCACCCCAATCTTCTTAATGGGGAATGTAATTGTACTGACACTCTTACTATTTATACAATTGATTAACTTTTTTAGTTTAGGAAATATAGCTAACTCAAAAGTACCAACTTTAGTTGAGTTAAGTGACGGGGAATCGATAAGAGTATCACCAATTAGCGGTGACGAAAGGTCAGCAGAAGCAATTACATACTTTGTAGGGCAGACCCTAACTGGATTATTAAGTTGGAATGCAGTCCCACCTAATGATGAATCATATCCACTGAAAAAACTAAAACTAGATGCGGGAGTACAAGCAGGTGCAAACAGAATTACCACAAAAACTTGGGCGACAGGATTTGCATTATCAGAAGACTTTCGCGCTCCATTCCTCCAAGAGATAGCAAATCTGACTCCACCTGATGTTTTTAACGGTTCTACTCAATCTATTCTAAAAATTAGTTTCTTGAATGAACCTAAAAAACTAAGAACAGGCAAATGGTCTGTAGATATGGTTGCTGAACTAATAGTTTTTAATAACAGCAATATGGTGGGTGAACCTATCAAATTCAATAAGACTATTTTTGTAAGAGCAATAGATACACCCAGCCTATCTAAAAATGCTTCGGATTTTGAAAAAACAGCATATCGGGTTCGTAAAGCCGGATTAGAAATATATAAAATTCAAGATTTAGATTTAGACAAATGACAATCCCAGAAAAACAAGAACTACGAGAACAAGAAACCCCATCTCAACAAGAAAATGTCAAAGAACGCAAAAACTTTGCAGCCATGAATGGGGTGAACGATTTAAATATTCACATTGCATCGTCAGATAAAGAAGAAGTTGAAAAAGAAATTCCTGAACCAGAAGAAATTGTAACTACTCGACCAGTTTCACAGAATCCCTTCTTGAAAGTCATCGTGATTGGTGGGAGCATCCTGATGTTTGTCATGCTTATAGGTGGTGTAATCAATGGTTCGATGAACGCTTTAAAAGCCTCTACTAATCAAAAAATTGAACCAAAACAAAATTCTCAAGACGCAGGAGAAGAATCAGTAATTGATGAAACAGGGAAAGACAAAACAGCTTTGGCATTGACGAGCCAAAGTGTTGACTTAAAAAAAGTGAGGGATTTAAAAGCAGTACCAGAAACTACACCGACACCAACACCACACCCCGTATCAGCTACACCTACTACACCCGTACCAATCAGAAGACCAGTAGTTCAAAATCCACCTTATCGCCCAGAAAGGTTGTCATCTGTGAGGCATAATCAACCACCAATAGTTCAACATCAACCAAGACCGACTCCATACCAAGCACAGCGCAATACAACAACTGCTACTAAGACTCCAGCTATAGACCCGATGCAACAATGGTTAGCTGCTGCCAATGCTGGTAGTTTCAGTGCGAATACAGCACAGTTACCAACAGAACAGTCAGAAAGTACAGAAGAAATTAAGGGTGGATTAGGAACACCAAAACAAGATAAACAAATACCAAAAAATCAACAAGAGAATATAAATTACAGTCAAGCCCGTGTTTTAGTAGGAACTCGTGCTGAAGGTAAATTAGAAACTCCCATTGTTTGGAATAATAATACTGAAAATCAAGCTCTAAATTATTTAATTAGATTAACAAAACCACTGAAAACATCTACAGGTAGTGAAATATTACCGCAAGATTCTTATGTAGTGGCTCAGATGCGGGGAGCTAGTCAATCAGAATATATCCAATTGCAAGCCGTGGCAGCACTAGTTAATACTAATGGTGAAACAGAAGAAAAGAGCATTCCTGAAGGCACAGTTTTAATCTTAGCGAAAAATGGCAAACTTTTAAAAGCTAAATCTCAAAGAGGAGGAGATTTAGGAGGTACTATTTTTTCAGCAGTATTGAGTGGAGTCACAAAAGCGGCTGAAATTCAGAATCGTCCTAATAGTCAGGTAATTACTAACGGTAATGGATTTTCGTCTAGCACAATTAGCAACGAAAATAAAGATTTATTGGCTGGCTTTACCGAAGGAACATTAAGTGAAATAGTACGGGGAATCCAAAGCAATAATCAGCAAAGAATTCAGCAGCTTCAATCCGCACCTCAAGTATTTGTAATCGAAGCAGGGAAAGAAGTACAAATATTTGTCAACCAAACAATAAATCTATGAATAATTTGATTAGTATTATGAAATACTTTCTCAAATTCAAGAGAAGTTTAGCATTTTACTTATCTTTGATGCTAGTAAACTCTGGTCAAGTAGTTTTAGCGAATACCAGAACGATTTACGCGCAAGATGCTCAAGGTATGCAATCCAAAACTGTAGAACTGCGAGTTTGGAAAGGATACGGCGTAACTATTAATTTTATTCCCACAGGAGAAACAATAAAACAAGTCTGGATTGGAGATCCAAGTCGGATTAGTTTTACTTCCAATGGGGATTTATGCCCTAAAGATGCAAGTCAAGATTGTCATGGAGGGGCAACAGTTTTATTTTTAAGGCAGATTCAGCCAATTAATTTTCCCAATATGACATCAAGTAGAGATGGCAGCACGCAAATCACTATTCTGACAATTGGTGCTGAGGGACAAAAGCAATACCAATTTAAGCTAATTCCGGCATCTGGACAACCAGCTTATACTAGCCTCGTCATTAAACCAGAATCAGAAAGACCAGCACCTTTATTATTAGCTAATAGAAGAGAAGTTAGACCACCTATCAAGCCAACTCGACAGCCAAAAATAACTACTGTTCAACCAGAATCTAACGTACCTAAAATAGCTGTTACTGAATCTGTTACTCCTACAGTTAAACGAGCAGCTGCAAACGGCACAACACACAGAGATGATGCTAATGCCATTGTTGCTGGTCTAGTGATAGCAAATCGCAACGGTCAGATTAAGTCTGGTTCTGCTACTTGGAAGAAAGCTCAAGATACTGTGAGGCTGTTACGGCAAGGTAAAAGCCAACAAGAGGCTATCTCTAAGTCGGGAATTTCGGTACAGATTTTTAACCAATTGATTGAGTGGGGAAGAATCCCATGATTCATATCAAACGGTTATCTATTATCCTGGGTGGATGTTTGCTGTTAAATTCCGCATCGGCGATAGCAACAACAAATCAGACTGTACCAACTATCAATTACCAGCAAGGAAAACGGCGAGGTCAAATACCAGATTGGTCAAAAATTACCTGGGAAAAGCTGCCAGCAATTCAGCAAGCGGGATATCTCATAGTCCCCAAAAAATATCAAGATAAATTTGGATATGACCCTTCAAGGTCATGGAATGCGGGGCAGAAATCGGATTCTGTGATCATGCTGGGTGATGCTGATGATGAATTTAGATTTGGAGACTTTACGTTAGATGATATAGCCAAGATTACCTCTCAAAGTGACGCTCCAGATAATGCTCAAGATAAAGACCCAACACTCAAAGATGTAGGGTTTGTCAAATGGCAGACGACAGCATCATTAGTCAAGGCGATTCCATCATTAGGAAATTTGCAAGTTAATAGAGTCAAACCGATTTTGGAAGTATTGGGAGAGAGTGATTATCTACCAAGTTCATGTCGTAGTGGAACGATCGCTCAATGTTTGCGCTCAAATCCCAAAGCAGGGCAACGTCCATTATGGGATATTGACTTAAGTAAATATTCCACCAATTCTATACCAGGATTAAGACAAACGCCAATTCGCCAATTTAAACAATGGCAGCGCACATACATAAATCAAGTTCCAGGACTCAATAAAGTTCCCTTTAGCCAAATGCCGAATCCGATTAAACCTGGGACTAGCGTAGCGGGTATTGCTTCCACCGTATTTGGGAAAGCGGAAAGAGGCGATTCCAGGGTAGGAGACAATTATTTCGTGTCCGGTAGCATAGTCAGAGGAGATCGGACAGTTTCTAAAGCTTGTGAAGCTGGCAAAGAATGTTCCTACTTGGAATTGGGAGATTTGGGTGGTGAGAATGGCCCGCTATACGGGAAACGCTGGGCATCTGGTTCATCGCAACAAGTCAAAGGTGGTTATGGACTTTTAGCCGCAGTGAATGGAGGGAAAGAACCAACAGGGCGACTAGTTCATGGTAATGCCTTCAAAGTGGCAATGATCGGTGCAAATGAATCAACAGGAACGGCAGATTTTGGCTTATTTTTTAGAATTTGCGTTCGTCCACCATTTCAACAAAAGACCTGTACACCATATTTTATTGGGCCAGTGCCTTGGATGTCTGTAAAAGAAAATGACTTAGTGATTTTAGGCACAGGGAGGTAAGGTAGACGATGACTAAAACTACTTCCCAGGTTGCTTTGAGTCAGTTTGTACCCCCAGGGCTGGAGTCAGCGTTGATTTCCCCAGCCGGATTAGGACTACTGGCTTGCGTTGTAGTCCTAATCATGGCCAAATATATTGATGGTAAGGGCAGAAAAGGAAAACTAGCGACGGCAAGATGGGCAGGTAGTGGAGAGAAAGCCGCAGCTCGTAAATTAGCTTGTAAACAGATTCGAGAACGCAAACATAACCGAGTTGCTTTATTTGTTGGCACACCTAAAGGGACAAAAATTCAATTTGTTGACAATAAAATCATCACCAATATTCCAGAAGATGTAGCGACACTATACTTACCAGAAGCACAACGAGGAATTTTAGTTTGTGGAGGCCCTGGTTCGGGTAAATCATTTTCCATGATTACACCCCTGATTCGTTCCGCCATTGACCAAGGTTTGCCCCTAGTCCTTTATGATTTCAAATATTTTCGGCAAGAATCACCAACAGCTAAAGCCAAAGGGCAAGCTCCTACTTTGGCAGGATACGCCCTAGAGCGTGGGTATAAGGTTACAGTTCTATCTCCAGGCTTTCCAGAATCCCAGATTGCCAACCCCTTAGATTTTTTACGTAGTGAAGAAGATTCAGAAATGGCGAGGCAACTTGCTATTACACTGAATCGCAATTTTGAATTAGGTTCGGAAGACTCTGGTAACAGCTTCTTTTCTAACGCTGGGGATCAGTTGGTACAAGCGATATTTATGCTGGCTAAGGGTACTATTTACCCAGATATCATGATGTGTCAAGCCATTTTGGGACTGCCAAAATTAATCCAACGATTAGAACAAGCAAATCTCAACCCGTGGATAAAAGCCAGCTTCTCTCAATTTCTTTCAGTTGCCGGTTCACCTGAAACTGCTGCAAGTATCGTTGGCACAGCTAGTGGTTTATTTACAAGATTCATGGTGCCGTCTGCTCTGGCTGCGTTTTGTGGTCAAACAAATATCCCCTTGGATTTGAAAGGACGGCAGATGGTTGTATTTGGACTAGATAAAGAAAAGCGTGATGTTATCGCGCCTTTATTAGTATCAATTCTGCATCTTTTAGTAAGTCGGAATGTTGCTGGAAAACGTAATTGTCCACTGGTGTTAGCACTTGATGAATTGCCTACTTTATATCTTCCAGCTTTAGTTGATTGGCTGAATCAGAATAGGGAAGATGGGCTAGTGTCAATCCTCGGATTGCAAAATTTATCAATGTTAGAAGAAGCTTATGGTGAAAAAATAACTAACGCTATTTTTGGAGGATGCGCTACAAAAGCCTTCTTTAATCCCCAAGATGATATTGCCGCCGAACGATTTAGCAAATTTCTAGGTGATGAAGAGATTAAATATAATCAGCGTTCTCGGAGTTCAGGAGGAAAAGGAGGAGCGAGTGTTTCTAATTCAGATCAAAATAATACTCGTAAACTATTTGATGTTAATCAGTTCAATACTTTACCAGAAGGGAAAGCAGTAATTATTAGTCCTGGTTTTCGTTCTCGTCAGCAGATAGGTTTACCTTTGCTACAAAAAATCCAAATTCCTCAGCATGAGATTCAATCTGAAGGAAAGAGTATTAAAGCTTGGTATGAATTTCAAAACCAACTTACCTTAAAATCTAATCTAAAAAATATTACTGGGCAAGATATGGAGAAACGCCAAGCCGAAGCTTTAAAACTCTTGCCTCTAGCAGATCCAAAAGCTCAAATAACTGATAAAAAACAACAAATTGCCAATGCAGCTAAGAAATTTTAGGAGTAAATATGCCTCAGTTTAACGAATATTTTTTAAATAAAATTGCCAAACTTCCGCCCGATATATCAGCCCTGGTAGATAAATATCCTCATGAAATTATGAATGTTATCTATGCTTGGGATGATGAGCCATTTCCTGATAATTATATTCCTGAAACAATGGATATTTATTATGGAATGTCTGAAACTGTAAACGTCTCCGTAGTTAATGGAGTTTTACGAAAATATAATGTTCCAAAATTTAATACTAATCCTCCTTCTGTCACAGTTTGGTTTGATGGAAGCATTGTTTATATTGAGATTGAAGGTAAAGAAGTTTTAAATAAGTTGGGTGGGGCTTCTTTACCTCAAGTGACTATAGATACATCTACGTTTATTGATATGTTGACTGGAGTGAAATCATGATTGAATCATCTGATGCAGAAAAAATCCAAAATGATTATTTAGATATTTTAGAAAAATCAATCAAATTCATTTATGATAAGGCTAAAGAGAGAGGAGCAAAACCTTCAAACCAAATATCTATCACTGTAGATAATAAAAATGTATATAGAGGAGTAATTAAGGATGAAAAATTTCAAGGTATTAGTCCTTTTGTTGACAGAGATTTAGTAGATAAATTAAATAAGGCTATCTTTAATCCCCAAAGTCTAAAAGGTAAAGTATCAATAAAAATTGGTAGAGAAGAAGTCTTTTGTGTGAAAGATGGAGTAGTAGTAAAAGATAAATTAGGTTTATCACAATCTCTATCTCAATCTCAAAACTCTGAATCTCAAAATAATGTATCAGTATCATCAGAGCGCACATATAGCTTAGAAGAACTGCAAAAACAAATAGATGTTCTTCAAAAAAAGGTACAAGAGCAGCAAAAATTGGTTGATAGCCTCAAAGACCCTCAATCTCAAACAGAAGAAAGTATTGCTAAACTGACACAACAAGTTAATGAGTTGTTTAAATTTTTAGAAAAGCAGCAAAAATTAATTGAAAATACTCAGCAAGCTTTAGTCAGAGCTAACCGTTCTTTACCACCAATCCAAAATGCGAAACTACAAAATTTTGTAGGTGCGGTTGAGAATCAAGCCAAGCAAATAGCACAAAATTTGTACAAGAGTGTGAAAGATGCAGTCATGCCTAAGTACAATCAAGTTAAAAATGAAATTGTTGGTATGAAAGCTCAAGTAGAGAAGAGGGTAAATGATTTTAAATCTAGAATTATTGAACGAAGTGTAAACACACTTTTAAAGTGGTTAGGTACAAAACAGCCAGATGGGTCTTTTAGCTTCAAAAGTGATAATTTTGATTTTCAACAAATAGAAGGTCAGGTTATAGTTCGAGCAAAAAATGGAGATGTCATTCTTGAAAATGGGACTTTATCCCCTAATACTTCAGAACAGCAAATTAAAACTCTAGAAAATGTGAAGGAAGTTGTAGACGAGAATACTAAAAGCATTGAACAGAGTGTAAAAATACTTCTAAAATCTTTTGGTACTAAAAATGACCGAGACGGTTCTTTAAGTTTTAAAAGCGAAAACTTTTATTTTCAACAGACGGATGAAGATGTAGTAATTCTAGATAATAATGGTAGTGTAGTTCTTGAAAAAGGGGTCTTATCTCCCAATGTCTCAGAACAACAAATGGAAGCTATGGACAAATTGCAACAGTCAATGTCTGAGTATGAAAATCTTGAGCAACAAGAATTAGAACTCAAGAAGCAAGAATCTGAATTATTATCTAGAAGTCTTAGGGCTTGATATCAAAAGATAGCTTGATCTGTTTAAAATCATCTCAAATACTCTAAATCTTGGGTTAGACTATAATTAAGATAGTTTTAAAAACAATTCAATAATTAGGAGTATGAGCTATGCCAAAATATATATGCAGTTCAAGAGACAGAGAAGTTTGGTTACTTCCTCCTGAAGAAGTTGCTAAACAAATATTTGATACTGAAGAAGAAGCAGTACAATGGTTTCAACAGCAATATCCAGAATCTAAAATAACTTATGGTGACTACCATTTTACTGGACAATATACTGAGAAATACCTTTCTGATGAGCAAGGTTCACTTGGATATATAACAAGAGAAAGTTAGGATAGTAAATAAAGAATTAGAGGTATTACGATAGAGAGAAAATGCAATATTGTTTTAGCCTCGTATTTGAGATACTAAAGAAATAGAAAAAATGGCTAAGATAAACAATAAAAATGACGTTAGTTGACGGTAATCTAATTAAAGAGCATCTGAAAAATGAATGTCAAAAATATAAACTTCAATTGCAAGGTAAAGAAATAGCAATTATTCGATTTGAAGTGAGAGAAAATGAAGATAATCAAATCAAGCTTCGTTATGAAGCAGCTAGAGTGTCAGCCGAACAAAAAATAAAAACATTTGACACTATTGGCGTGACTTGTAACTATATAATTCTACCTTACAATACTCCTGTTACAGAACTTCAAAGGCTGATTTATTCAATTAATGACAACGAAAATATAATTGCGGCTATAGTCCAATATCCAGTACCTGATCAACTTCAAGAATCAATTCAGTTACTATCTCCTAGTAAAGATATTGATTGTGTACGAAAACAACAAAATGCTTTATTTCAAGTGCCTGCTACTTCAGAAGGAATTGTGAGAATTGTAGAGTCTTATTCACAAATAAATTCAAATGTGGCAGTAGTAGGAGGTGGAGGTTTTATTGGGCAAGGAATTGTTAATTACCTTCAAAAACAAAAAATTGAATGTTTTATTTTAGAAAAAAACGATGATAAATCTTTAACAAGAGAAGCGGATATTGTAGTAACTATTACAGGAAAACCTGGTTTGACCACACCGTATATACTTCCTCAACATCGATTGGTAGTTGATGGTGGTTTTACACCAGGAGAAAACAAGGGTGATTTACCACGAGGGGATGTAGACCGTAGTGCATATAATATTCCCCAGAATATTACTCCAGTACCTGGAGGAATTGGCCCAACAGAAATGGCGATTCTTGCGGAAAGATTTGTTTATATGGCATTGGGAATAAAACTCAATAAATGGAATTATCAAGAATTGCAACAACAACAGTTAGAGTATTCTTCCAATATCCTTCCTGTTGCCTACAAACTTTTTACGGGAATAAAAAATATTAATTATCAACAAATTAGCCGCCCCCAAAATGGAATTGAAGTTATAAGAGGAGAAAATTATAAATTGACCCTCAATATTAATCAAAATACATTTTCTGTGTCGAGGGCAAATGAGAAATTAGAACTAATTAAAGTCAATTTAGACAATAATCAAACAGAAATAGCTAGAGGTTTAACCGAAAGTGATGTATCTTGTTGGCAGGAAATAGAAGTAGAAAATCCTGAGATTTTACAAAATGCTACAGAAGATATATCTTATAACCAAAATGAATCAATTCAGCAAGAAGCTTTAGAGACAGTTTCTGCCGTGAAGCAATTACTAAAATTCCTGGATGAAAACGAGTTTGAATCAGCTAATTTCTATTTTGCTCAGACTGGAGATGATATAATAATCACTACTCAAGATAGAAGTAGAGAAATTTTGAGAACAGCAGATAATATAGTGATGTTTAATCCCACACCAGAAGATAGTGAGAGATTGAAACAGTTACGTGAATTTTTACATAATAATTTGGATTACCAAGACCCAGACATTAGACGTGTACGGGGTCGCTAATTATGTTTTTTGCTTGCGGAATGAAAGACTATTTTTGACGAAAAAAGGGGACTCTTAACAGGAGAAGAAAAAAGTTTATTTGTGGGATACAAGCCCACTTGAAAAAAAGATGTATTTCGAGACGCGCAGCGCAATAATTACGGTGTCCTTGTTCCAATCCCACGGCTAAAACTGTGGGTACTGTGACTTGAACCATTAAATGAGCTTTTATCTCAAGATATGCTTCGCAAAGTAGGTTTTCATTTTATGGTTCACTATGTGATAACGAGTTCATTTTAATAATGATAATCACATAGGGGGGTAGGAGGTGTTGTGCGAGCTATGCTCGCACAACACCTCCTAGTTTGATTATCATTTTTATTTAATGAACCCAGAGGATAGCGATCGCCCACCAGAATTATCATAGGTAGACTCAATTCCTATAAAAACGATGGTTCTGAATCATAATTAGAGCGTTATGAACCATATCTTGAAATAAAAGTTGAAAAATGTGCTGTTATTTGAGGTTTGCTTATTTGAAGTTTTGCCCACAAGTGTTTTTTAAACTTAGGCTCATATTATGGTGCAGAAAATCAACTCTAGCTCATTATTTAATGCAAAGTTTGATATCTGTTGTAGCTATAAAGCTTAATCTGGGGTTACTTGTGGCTTATTTTATGGTTCACAAGTTGGCTCATTTAATGATTCAAGTCACAGGTACACTGTTAAGATTTCTTTGTTCTGGGGTCATCGTGGTTGGGTAGCAGGACTATATCACTATAATTCCGCCCCCAACCACGATGACCCCATATTCTGATTAATTTCCCACAAAAAGGCGATCGCCTTGCCGGAGGTGTCGCCTTTTTCCTCTAAGAAATTGCCTGTTCTACAGTATTAATCAGCTTTCTTGCTAGCTTTAGCCCTGATTTGTCACTTTCGCGGTAGTATAAGAACGTAAAAACTCTAGAACGTAAGCACAGAGAATGGTAGAGCCTCGTTCACCCGTGAAAACGATCAAATTCGTGGACGAATATTGCCAGTGGTATAAAAGACTGTTTTCAGATGTTAGAAGCTTTGAAGCATTTAACCCTGTTTTGTCACTCTAGGCAGAGGAAAAGTAGAAATCAGGGTGAGTCAGGAAAATAAATATTGAACTGGTGAGGTGATAAATAATAGATTGAAGTTTAGAAAAACCCAAGGACAATTGGGGAATAGGAAAAACTGTTAACCAGGGATATATTAGGTTAAATAAAGTAAAAGGTTGAATTATTAAACGGAGATTGTTAAGAATGTTCTTCCAACCCTTTCCATCATCCCACCAAGGATGAACAGCAAATTTTGATGGAGATTCAGGCACAGAAAACTGCATTTGTTCAGAGTGAAGGCTAACCATTAAATAGCTACTACAAACAATCTCCCACCAGCGTTCAATATCCGCATAGTGAGTCAGACGATAATCTGCCCAACCTAATTCATTCTTACTTTGCTTCAAGCCATATTCAACCCATGTTCTTAACCCATAGAAATTCCCAACTTCCCTGGGTGTAATATCGGGATATTTAGTCATGACATACCAAGTAGAGTTTCCTGGCAACTTTTCAACGTCTGTGGTGATCTGCCAATATCTATGTTCGCTACGTTTTCCGTAAATTATTTCTCTAATATATCGATTTTCACTGTCGAGGTCAGAAAATACACGTTTAAATCTCTGCCACTCTAGATATTGAGTATGCTGTCGTGGAAGTAGCTTTACATCGTGGTTTGAGCGAATTGCCACTATATAGTTTAGATTCATTTCATCTAACACTGATACAAAATTAGTTCCGCTTTCTCCATACAAACTATCTGCCAATACTAAATTAAATTTAAAGCCTAGTGACTTGAGCTTTCTGATTAAATTAGCGGCTATTTGTGGCTTGGTTAGATACTTATCTTCTGGTTTTAATCTTTCACGCGGCTTGTATACTTCAAACAGCAGAGGAAAGGTCATTCCGCAGAATACACCGTATGCTGTAACCACTACAATTCCATTGTCAACCTTTCCTAAGTTTCCTATATATTGTCTTTTGACATAATCTGTTGATGAGCCTTTCTTTCTATCTCCAGTTTCGTCAATAATTAAAACGATTGGTCTACCTTTTATGATTTCTAAAATTAGTTCTAAACGTAAAGCTCTTAGCTTCTCTATTTCCCAAGGTGATTTAGTTAAGAAATGATGTAAGCCTTGCTGATTATCTAATCCTACAATTTTGGCTATTTCTGGTAATGTTTTCCGTTTTAGTTCGGAAATGCAACCTATATGCAGGTATTTAAATGCTTCAAAGCTTCTAACATCTGAAAACAGACTTTTATACCACTGGCAATATTCGTCCACGAATTTGATCGTTTTCACGGGTGAACGAGGCTCTACCATTCTCTGTGCTTACGTTCTAGAGTTTTTACGTTCTTATACTACCGCGAAAGTGACAAATCAGGGTTAAATACCTGCATATAGGTTGCATTTCCGAACTAAAACGGAAAACATTACCAGAAATAGCCAAAATTGTAGGATTAGATAATCAGCAAGGCTTACATCATTTCTTAACTAAATCACCTTGGGAAATAGAGAAGCTAAGAGCTTTACGTTTAGAACTAATTTTAGAAATCATAAAAGGTAGACCAATAGTTTTAATTATTGACGAAACTGGAGATAGAAAGAAAGGCTCATCAACAGATTATGTCAAAAGACAATATATAGGAAACTTAGGAAAGGTTGACAATGGAATTGTAGTGGTTACAGCATACGGTGTATTCTGCGGAATGACCTTTCCTCTGCTGTTTGAAGTATACAAGCCGCGTGAAAGATTAAAACCAGAAGATAAGTATCTAACCAAGCCACAAATAGCCGCTAATTTAATCAGAAAGCTCAAGTCACTAGGCTTTAAATTTAATTTAGTATTGGCAGATAGTTTGTATGGAGAAAGCGGAACTAATTTTGTATCAGTGTTAGATGAAATGAATCTAAACTATATAGTGGCAATTCGCTCAAACCACGATGTAAAGCTACTTCCACGACAGCATACTCAATATCTAGAGTGGCAGAGATTTAAACGTGTATTTTCTGACCTCGACAGTGAAAATCGATATATTAGAGAAATAATTTACGGAAAACGTAGCGAACATAGATATTGGCAGATCACCACAGACGTTGAAAAGTTGCCAGGAAACTCTACTTGGTATGTCATGACTAAATATCCCGATATTACACCCAGGGAAGTTGGGAATTTCTATGGGTTAAGAACATGGGTTGAATATGGCTTGAAGCAAAGTAAGAATGAATTAGGTTGGGCAGATTATCGTCTGACTCACTATGCGGATATTGAACGCTGGTGGGAGATTGTTTGTAGTAGCTATTTAATGGTTAGCCTTCACTCTGAACAAATGCAGTTTTCTGTGCCTGAATCTCCATCAAAATTTGCTGTTCATCCTTGGTGGGATGATGGAAAGGGTTGGAAGAACATTCTTAACAATCTCCGTTTAATAATTCAACCTTTTACTTTATTTAACCTAATATATCCCTGGTTAACAGTTTTTCCTATTCCCCAATTGTCCTTGGGTTTTTCTAAACTTCAATCTATTATTTATCACCTCACCAGTTCAATATTTATTTTCCTGACTCACCCTGATTTCTACTTTTCCTCTGCCTAGAGTGACAAAACAGGGTTAGCCAACGCTTCACCCTGGGATCTTTTTCTGCCCTTGAGTGAACTGATTCGAGGTGAACTTCCCATCCTTCACGATGAGTATGATGTGAAACTCTGGGCTGAAGTTTCCATCCCCGCGAGGGGTAAAGGAATTAAAACAATCAAGCTTCACGAGATGCCACAAACACCTAAGTAAACGTTTCCATCCCCGTGAGGGGTAAAGGAATTAAAACTTGCTAATACTGTGACCAGCAGCAATAACAATACCGCTACAGTTTCCATCCCCGTGAGGGGTAAAGGAATTAAAACTCAGTATTTTAACACGAATATCCACACTTGTAAAAAATGTGTTTCCATCCCCGTGAGGGGTAAAGGAATTAAAACTTTGAGAAAAGACTAGGCAAGGTCGATTCCCCAACAGTTTCCATCCCCGTGAGGGGTAAAGGAATTAAAACATTCCAATCGAGCCTACACCGTCTAATATTCCCACGAACAGTTTCCATCCCCGTGAGGGGTAAAGGAATTAAAACGAGAAAGTAAATATGGATTTTTATACGTATTGCTGATTTGTTTCCATCCCCGTGAGGGGTAAAGGAATTAAAACCCTACCTGTTCAGAAGCCTTGCCACGATTGAGTTTGATATAGGTCAATCTGAGGGGGTCATTTTTTCAGCCAAATAATTGATAAACTCTGTCAACAAACCACTTTCTGATGAGCCTCAAACGCTTACTCAGCAAGCTATCTGAGGGGGTCAACGAAAGAATAAGGGTTTCAGCCGTTGTCTGACCCCCTCAGATGCTTATCATTCAACAAAAAACTATAAGTTTGCCAAATGAATCAGAGTAAATTGAAATACTTGATCCAAGTATTATTAATTTTTCATGGTTCAGGAACTTTGACTGTCAGTGTATAGAAACCTACTAAAAAAGTCAATGTGAAGTATAAAGTATAAAATTATGCCAGTTTTCTGAAATTCCGCAACAGATGCCAACCTTGGAACTCAGAGTCTATTGCTGTCTTCTCTACAAGAGGCTGCACCAACGGAGTGGGGCTTTAGCTCATTGCGAATTGGTATTAGAGGATGTTTGGAAAGTCAAAACAAGCTCAAGTAACGATATTCTGTCAGTAGATAAAAATGAAGGTGATGCCTCTGGCAAAGCGATCGCCTACGCTCCGGTTGTGGAGGAGATCGCTCTTAAGGCGGGTCTTTGACCATCGCCCCTCACCACATCACTCATCATCATCAGGTAAATACAACCCACTACTATCAGTCGGTCTAGCGTGGAGATACATTTCCGTGATGGCAACTGAACTATGCCCCAAGGTTTTTTGCAACAGGTGTATAGGCGCACCCCTATCTAAACTATGACTAGCGTGGCTGTGTCTTAGCCAGTGGGGGCTAACATTCCCCTCAATGCCTGCACGAGTTGCAGCATTTTTCACAATATGAAATATCATGCTACGGCATAGATGACCACCTTTAGCTGAAACAAATACAGGGTCATCATATTTGGCGTAACCCTTTAAAGAGTTAATCTCCCGCCATATACCCGCACCCACTAACACAGTCCTAGTTTTATCACCTTTACCAAATACTGTTAACTGCCCCCCATCACCACGGGCTTTGAGGTCGCGCCATTTTAAGCCACAGAGTTCCGACACCCGCAAACCCGCAAAGTAGAGTAAACGGATAATCGCATGGTCGCGGGGATTGGTAGTGGAATTTATCAGTAATTGTACTTCCTCTTGAGTCAGAATTCTTTCTGCTAATCTATTCTTTGCCTTGGGTGACTTAACCAGTATGCCCAAATTTGCTGATATTACCCCTAGTTCTTTTGCAAATGAGAGCAGGCTTTTAATTGCCCCCACTGCCACCCGTTTAGAATTATCAGAACAATGAAGTGTCATCACCCACAGTTGAACGTCCATCAGAGTGCAATCTGCTAGAGGTTTGTTAGTATGAGCAAAAAACCGTTCGGCATGACGACGATACCCATCAACTGTATTGGCACTTTTACCGTGTAGCCACAAGTCAATGAGTTCTGAGTTAGTCAAGGTGGTTGAATTATTCAACATCCTTCTGCCCTCTGCCCTCTGCTTCCTGCCTTTGATTCAACATTGCTGATTCTTATGTTGAATGGAGTGCCATTCCATTAAACCCTATTGCGGGGACACTGGCAGTTATTTCACTGGATGGTACAGCCCGTCATTGGGGTGATATTCCCAAGCTGTACTCATGGGGTCGCGGTTACGTGACCAAATGATAAATTCTTTGGGGCTTAATTTCTCTGTTTCTACAATCAGACTTTGGGGAGTAACGCCGAGTCTTTGGGCTAAACTTTCATTTGTTCTGGGTAGCAGTTGAACTTGGGGTTGTTGATGCGAGTAAACTTGTCTGCGCGGTCTGTTGTTGCTGTATCTACCAGAAGTCATCGCTCTCTCCATGAGTTCCAGCTTTTTGGTAATTGCGTCGAGCTTGGTTTCTAGCTTCTGTTCTAGTTGCTTCACTGCAAAACTACTAGGGGCTATATCGCTATCAATTTTGCTATCAAACTGGGTGATTAATTCCTCTAACTCTTGCAGCAAGGCGATTGTATGACCTTGACGATGTAGTTTAGATAGTTTTTTTACTGCTGGAATTAGGGCAGTAGGCACACGAATCATTTCACTGGGTGGGGTCTTTTGGTCAGTCATTTGATATCAAATTTGATAGCAATTCACTGATTGTAAAGTAAAAGCGATTGCTTGTTATTAGGATTTTTAGAGGAAAAGTGAGTGATAGCCGACTAATGGCTTCTGGAGCGAGATGCTACGCGTAGCTTGCTTAATTTCTAGTGAACAACGCCTACTGGCATCTAAGGTTGGGTCAGTATGAAACGTAGATGCGATCGCCAAGCTTTTTAAGTGAACAACACCTACTGGCATCTAAGGTTGGGTCAGATCGTGGGCATTCCCGGCAGTGGCAAGGGGATTCTGTGAACAACGCCTACTGGCATCTAAGGTTGGGTCAGTGTCTGCGAATCTCTTTCAGTAAGATTACTGTGAGAAGTGAACAACGCCTACTGGCATCTAAGGTTGGGTCAGTCACCACTACACCACTAGGAGCAAATGGAACTTTTAGTGAACAACGCCTACTGGCATCTAAGGTTGGGTCAGAAACACTAAATCAATTGTAATTCTTCCGACTTTAATGTGAACAACGCCTACTGGCATCTAAGGTTGGGTCAGGCACTGGGTCAGATAGAATCTCCCAGAACTTCTGAATGTGAACAACGCCTACTGGCATCTAAGGTTGGGTCAGCAGACAACCAGAGATTGACCCTGGCTACAGCAACGCGTGAACAACGCCTACTGGCATCTAAGGTTGGGTCAGAAGTCATCGCTCAGGTTCAAAATGAACCTGACCTGTGAACAACGCCTACTGGCATCTAAGGTTGGGTCAGTAATGAGTATTGAAAGAAGTTTTATTAAATCATTGTGAACAACGCCTACTGGCATCTAAGGTTGGGTCAGTAATGAGTATTGAAAGAAGTTTTATTAAATCATTGTGAACAACGCCTACTGGCATCTAAGGTTGGGTCAGCGCAATTCCTCAGCGTTGACAGTCCCCTTGCTAATCGTGAACAACGCCTACTGGCATCTAAGGTTGGGTCAGGATGGCGTTGATAGCTGCTTCCCGCTTCTCAACCTGTGAACAACGCCTACTGGCATCTAAGGTTGGGTCAGCGTAATCTACCACTGCCACCCACAGGACAATTAACGTGAACAACGCCTACTGGCATCTAAGGTTGGGTCAGAACCAGTTAAAAAAGCATTTGAAAATCCAGAAATTCGTGAACAACGCCTACTGGCATCTAAGGTTGGGTCAGCGTCTGGGTGTATCACAACGAAACTCCTAGCTTTCAGTGAACAACGCCTACTGGCATCTAAGGTTGGGTCAGCCAGGTGTGTAGAGATTAGCCACGCACCCGTTAGGTGAACAACGCCTACTGGCATCTAAGGTTGGGTCAGAACCAATTCCCCTATAGGAGTATTAATTATAACATCAGTGAACAACGCCTACTGGCATCTAAGGTTGGGTCAGAAGTATCACCTCCAGGGACAGGCTTTTCTCCCACGTGAACAACGCCTACTGGCATCTAAGGTTGGGTCAGGGAAAAAGGGTAAAACAGAAACTGTATATAAGATGCAGTGAACAACGCCTACTGGCATCTAAGGTTGGGTCAGACCCCAAAGACTCAACCTTATTCCTTTATCAAGAGGTGAACAACGCCTACTGGCATCTAAGGTTGGGTCAGAATTATTGAGCCATCAGGATATTCCTGGCGAATTTCCGTGAACAACGCCTACTGGCATCTAAGGTTGGGTCAGTTACTTTGATTTTCCATGTAAATTACACCAAGCAGTGAACAACGCCTACTGGCATCTAAGGTTGGGTCAGGCTGACTGACGTTCAAAGCTTACCAGTATACCGTGTGAACAACGCCTACTGGCATCTAAGGTTGGGTCAGTCAAGCGGTGTCATCATAGGGTCAATATCAGGTATGTGAACAACGCCTACTGGCATCTAAGGTTGGGTCAGAAGTGAAATTATCAAAATTACCACACAGAATAAGCTGTGAACAACGCCTACTGGCATCTAAGGTTGGGTCAGAACTCCCGCTTTGCGATCGCATGGAGGCTGGGACGTGAACAACGCCTACTGGCATCTAAGGTTGGGTCAGAAAGTGATCGCACAATTCGCCTAAATAAAATTTAGATGTGAACAACGCCTACTGGCATCTAAGGTTGGGTCAGGCGGGGTAGTTCACGGACTCAGTGTCAGGAGCGTGTTGTGAACAACGCCTACTGGCATCTAAGGTTGGGTCAGTCCACTAATTTGAGGTGGCGAGGGGAGATTTTATCACGTGAACAACGCCTACTGGCATCTAAGGTTGGGTCAGATTTACTGATTGCTCAACGTATAAAATCCCTTCAAGTGAACAACGCCTACTGGCATCTAAGGTTGGGTCAGATGATGCACAATGGCATTATTAGCAATGTAAAATGTGAACAACGCCTACTGGCATCTAAGGTTGGGTCAGGACTAAGGTAGTAAAAAGTATTCTGCCTTTAATTAGTGAACAACGCCTACTGGCATCTAAGGTTGGGTCAGTTACCACCTCCAGCCGCCCCGCCGAATAACAATTGTGAACAACGCCTACTGGCATCTAAGGTTGGGTCAGCAAATTAGCTAAATGTTCCATTACTTCCTTGTTATGTGAACAACGCCTACTGGCATCTAAGGTTGGGTCAGGTATACTTCAAGTTCTCTGATTTTTTCAGCAGTGCGTGAACAACGCCTACTGGCATCTAAGGTTGGGTCAGCCCCTGCTGCGATTGGTAATCTTTCTTCGTCTTGGTGTGAACAACGCCTACTGGCATCTAAGGTTGGGTCAGTAAAACTACTAGTGGAATTGAAAAAATCGATCCGTGAACAACGCCTACTGGCATCTAAGGTTGGGTCAGCAGAAGAAAGCATATCAGCCTGGGACTGAATACTTTGTGAACAACGCCTACTTGTAGCGAACTGCAAACATAAATCGTCAAAACTGCAAACAAGGCAATTTTGAAACCACATTATCTGCAAATAAGAGGGGTCTCAAAACCACAATAATTGCAAATGAAACCACAATAACTGCAAACAAACCACAATAACTGCAAATGAAACCACATTAACTGCAAATAAGCCGTAACCCTTGCGGTGATTAGGATACAGAATTTATCACTGCAAAACTGTCCAAAAAATAAGAACTTTTACACCGAACATATATGTTCATTTATTTAGATATAAACTGAACATAAATGAACCGAAAAATTCTATATGGGGTATTTCTCGTTTTATTTAATTTCCCTCTGACGCATACAAAGGAATTCCCATTTTTAACATCTGGTCTCTCAAATCTTGGGTTCGACCTGGAGGTAACTGAGCGTGTATAAAAGAATTTACTTCACTTACTCGTATATTTAATAACTCAGCTAGAACTTTAGCATTGTAACCATGCCGTATTAAGCGGGGTTCTAAATCGTTAAGTCCTACGTTCAAGACCGCTTCAGCCATATCACGGGTGACAGGCTTAGTTGCTGCTTGATAAGCGTCTTCAAAAGCCCTCTGCAAATAATGTTCAATTTGCAAGGGAGTCGTCAGTCGTTGAGCCAAAAATTCAATAGCCTCATCGGTAATCAAATCTTCAGGTAGATAATCATCGTAAATACACTCACTCAATAGCCATTTTATATACTCAACTTGATGTCCTCTAATACCTTCTAAACTAAAAATATTGGTTCTAGCACCAATCTCTTCCAAAGATGGTCGGCGCAGATCATTTTTCAACTTGGGATGACCCAGCAACACTACAGATAAAGTGCAACCATTCTGGCGTACCAATTCAATTAAACGCTTAATTTTGACTAACGTACTGTGATGAATGTCATGAGCTTCATCGACAAAAAGCACTATAGGCTTACGGCATTTTTGAACCAAAGCTAACAATTTTCGTTCTCTGAGTTCTGGGTGAGTCGGTGGTTTAGCATCTTTTTCTGTGCTTAAATCCAAAAACAAAGCACTCATCAAAACCCCAACATTGACCTTATCTTTGTCAATCGCAAGGCAACGAGAAATAATTATGTCTTTTTCGGAAGACAATTCCAATTGCAGTCGTTGTAAAGTCGTTGTTTTACCACAACCAACAACACCTGTTATTGCAATCAAGCGACCTTGCCTAATTTGGGGTTTCAGTTCTTTGAATAGATTTGTCTGCTCAGGGGTCTCAAAATACCCCACATGATCTAAGGTACGTTTCAGACCAAAATAAGTCATGACATCACTCAACATCGCTCGTACCTGTAATGGGGTGGAAGAAATCTCGAATTTGTTTGATTACCTCCTGCTTATTGAGAGTAGTCACCAGAACTGCATCAATATAAGCCATCTGTTCTGAGGTGAGTTTGGCTAATGGGCGTGCCAAATAATCGGCGATCGCCAACTTTGCTGCAATCACCGTGCTGAATGTCAGTTCTTGAAATGGGTTAGGGTCAACAAAAGGCTGTATCTTCAATTGGGTTGTATTACTCCCGAATTCTGGCTGATTGCCTTTACCAATCACAGAGTTCGGTAAAGACAACTCTTTAGCTAAAGATTCAATTCGCTCTGCCCGTTTCTGGGTACGTGTTTTTTTGAAACTACGGTAGCGATGTAGGGGGATTGGGCCATCTACAGGCAGAAACGGCCCATAGCGACGTTCTTTGTGTTCTACGTACAGTTCGTTGTCAAACAAGCCCCACCATAGAACCACAGTTTCTCCAGCCAAATCTGGCTCCACCTCATAAGCCACCCCCTCAACCGTAACGCGAGCATCGATGCCTACCTTACGGCGTTCGGGTGAGCGTGCAAATGTACAAAAACGCTCCCAGGTACACATTTGACGGATGCCGTTAATAGGTAAATTGCTCACCCAGTCTTCCATCCGGGAATGAGGTTCGCTGCGATGGGGTCGGCTATTGTAATGGAGCAAAAACTTCATCAACCAAGCGTTCGCCTCGGCTTCGGTCTCCGGTTCATGCAAGTGGTAGAGGGTTTCGTGCATTTCTTTGACCGTGCGAAAGGGTCGTTCCACCTTCCCCTTAGAACGAGCCGTCACCCGTCGTCCATCCTTGCCATTCGGTAAATGGGTACGTACTTCAATCCCTAAATAACCCATAACTTTTTGAAATACTAAGCTCTTAGCAATGGGGCCATTGTCCATGTACAGCATTTGGGGAATGCCTTGAAAGGGAAAGTTAGTCTCTTTTTTGGGTGACATGGCGGCAAACATAAACCGCAGTGCTGCTTCCACATCCTCACCGTAAACACCGTGGTATTCTTGGTATGCCACACCACTACGGTCATCGACGACACTATAAAGCATTAACAAGGGATGCCCCCGCCCCGGTTCTAGGAATGCTGGTGCTTTTACGTGCTTGAGGTCTGATGGGCTGAGGTCAAAATGCCAACATTGATTGCTATATTCTGCCTGGAAGCGAACCGCCGGTGGTTGTCGTAGGAGGGTATCGCGGTCGTAACCCCATTTGTTGAGATAACGATTGACGGTGGTTGGTTTGAGCAAACCTACTGGAACGGTGACATGACCATCTGGTGTGTTGATGCCATCTTCTTCCAATAAGCGAATTGCTTGTGCGGTAGATAAATGACGACCTTTGCGGTTAGATGTACGTATTTTAATGGCAGCAATGATTTCGCAGTATCGCTCAAGAGTTGCTTTTGGAATTACACGCGGTACATCACAATCAACGCGGCGTACTGAACGGACAACATTGCCTTCTCGTAATGTCCGATACACAGTATCTTCAGAGATGCCATACAGTTGAGCTATTTCTTGAACTAATACCCGACGAGATGGACTGCGCGGTGGTAGTTGGTCTAAGCGGCGACGAAGGTCTACGATTGCATCAATTGGTATTTGTTTCTTTGGCATCCTATGATTTCTCCACCAATTTATCGTGGCGTGGGTGGAGGTGTTTACGTGACAACCAATCGTAGAGGGTGGAAGGTGAACAATCGACCAGTTTGGCAATTGAGCGTTTACTGATTCCTTTGGCTAAATAACTGCGAATTTCTGCTTCCCTTGTGTCCAGTTTCAAATGTGCAGATTGTCGTCCTTTGGGTCGTCCTAATGTTTTTCCTTCAGCTTTTCGTTTGGCTAGTGCTTCGGTTGTTCTGAGTACAATCAATTCCCGTTCGATTTCTGCTGCCAAGCCTAAAACTGTTGCTGTAATTCGGCTTTGCATTGAGTCATCCAGTACCATACCTTGTTTGGCGATATGGACGTTGATTCCTCGACGCACGCAACACTCCAGCATTTCTAATACTTGTAAGGTGGAGCGTGCCATCCGACTAACTTCTGAAAAAATGACTATATCTTTTGCTTGTGCTGTTTGATTCAGTAGTTGTCCTACACCTCGCTCTAACCATTTCTCCCGCCCAGAAATTGTGTCCTCTACAAACTGGATGGGACTCAAAGCGTGGATGTTGGCATATTCTAAAATGCCATGTCGTTGGTTGTGTACGTCTTGTTTGTCGCTGGAGACCCTCAGATAAGCATAAATAGCCATAGCCAAACTGGCTGTCGGTTTAAACAGCTTTATAGATTTAATCGAACGGTATTAGTTCAAATTAAACCACGAAAAGCGTACATATATGTTCGGTGTAAAAGTTCTTATTTTTTGGACAGTTTTGCAGTGATAAATTCTGTATCCTAATCACCGCAAGGGTTACGGCTTATTTGCAGTTAATGTGGTTTCATTTGCAGTTATTGTGGTTTGTTTGCAGTTATTGTGGTTTCATTTGCAATTATTGTGGTTTTGAGACCCCTCTTATTTGCAGATAATGTGGTTTCAAAATTGCCTTGTTTGCAGTTTTGACGATTTATGTTTGCAGTTCGCTACAAGTAGTCGTTTTACGCTCTTTTGTTGCGGACAAGTCTGTGAACAACGCCTACTGGCATCTAAGGTTGGGTCAGGAAACACTCAAAGGATTACAGCAACACTAGCCGCGTGAACAACGCCTACTGGCATCTAAGGTTGGGTCAGGTAGGGCGGCTGTACTTTCCTCGACTTCCTTGATCCGTGAACAACGCCTACTGGCATCTAAGGTTGGGTCAGGATTTTTCCACTCCTCAAACCGCGCCTTCAAATACTGTGAACAACGCCTACTGGCATCTAAGGTTGGGTCAGCTTTGTCCGCCAAGCAACAAGCGGAGAATTCACACTGTGAACAACGCCTACTGGCATCTAAGGTTGGGTCAGCGTCGAAAAAAAGCGATTAAACGTGTTGCCAAAGCTGTGAACAACGCCTACTGGCATCTAAGGTTGGGTCAGCCAGTTCAGTTGATGCAATGTTCCAGCGTAACCCGTGAACAACGCCTACTGGCATCTAAGGTTGGGTCAGTTCCCGCTCTAGTACGTTTTTCACGGTTCCAACCTGTGAACAACGCCTACTGGCATCTAAGGTTGGGTCAGTTACGGATGATATTGGCTGCACCATTGCAATCTGGTGAACAACGCCTACTGGCATCTAAGGTTGGGTCAGATCGTTATCTGAACTTGCAAAATTGCAAAAGTAGGTGAACAACGCCTACTGGCATCTAAGGTTGGGTCAGAGCGATGGCTGAAACCTATACTAAAGCAGAGCTTGGTTTTGATTTTACAAGCACCTTGCTTTAGAAAACAACAGAGTGGACAAATTATTAAACAAATCTCATTTTTAGGGATTGTCGCCAAGCTTCAAACCTTTGGTTTAATTAGCTTTTAAAGCCTGAAAAGAAAATGCAAGTACCTATTAATTATCTAAAAACCCTGAAAAGTAGGTTTAATGGAAGTTTCTTGCTTGTGTTTTTCTTTTTGAGTATTCCACATTCGCAGATCCTTGCATCAAACAATTCGGTATGCCTCCTCTTGAGACGACCAAACACCAGGACGGTTGTAAGCTGGTATGCTAGCAACGCACTGATGAGACAAGCGAATCAGAAGCAAACTATCTTCTGGAGCTAGTATCTTTTCTAGTTCCCAGCGCAATTTCTCCCGCGATCGCATACTCAACCAAGACCGAAAAATAGAATATTGTATTCTTTCTCCATAGCCTTGGAGTAAGTTGTAGGCTTTACGCCAGCGTTTTGGATCACGAATGTCATAACAAATGAGGTAACAATTTTTGTATTCTGCCATTGCTAGACCTCATCGCAGTATCAGTTGACCAAACAAACCAGCTTCACCCATCCATTCTTTTTCTAGTAGCCGAACCTCCAACTCAAACAAACGTCGATAGGTAAGGGAATAACCAGTGACTGGATGTTTCCAACTTTCTTGTTTGCGACGCTCGTACACCTCAACGAATTTGCGACGACCAGTTTCGCTCAACCATACCTGCTCTCCCCGAATTTCAAAATCTGCTTTGGTATCCCATTGACCCCGATTAACTGAAGCCATCACGGTCATGTCTACCAAAGGCACTCGAAATATTTCCAGCAAATCTAATGCTAGAGGTGAAGCTTGCGATCGCGGCTGATGGTAAAAACCCAAGGCTGGTTCTAAGCCAACAGTTAAGATGGCGTTCATGACATCTTTGAGTAGTAAGGCATAACCAAAACCCAGCATCGCATTGAATCGGTCTAGTGGCGGACGGCGATTTCTACCATTAAAGTGCAATTCAGTTGCGACTTCTTTGGAAATCAAACACGGCAGCGCACCAAAATACAAGGCAGCAAGATTCCCTTCCAGTCCTAATAAGGATTCTAAAGATTTTGCTTGGGGAACTTGCTTGAGTACAGCTTTCATTTGGGTGATCACTTTACGCAAAGCTTCCTCTCCCCCCGCTTTTCCCCTAGTCCCTCGCATCAAGAATTTGCGTTGTCCCTGACCACGGCAAACTACCAGTTTACGTGCTAACTCTAGGCAGGTATCAGGTGAGCTAAGAGCCGCATACTGACGAATACGGCGTTGAATACTACCTTGTCGGCTGTCAAAACTACCAAGGTAGCGTCCACCTCCTGAAATAAAATGCACACCTATACCCTGGTCAGCACAAAAGTGCAGTGCTTGAGTGGAGATTTGCGAAAAGCTGTGCAAAACTAGCTGCCCAACCTGACGAGCAGGAACTTTCTCTACAGGTTGATTACGGCGCGCAATTTTGATTTGTTCTCCAGTTCTACCAACTGATGTTCCAGGTTCTAAAATATGAATCACTTGCCGTTCATCATCTTCAGGAAACAGGCGAATTGGTTGCCACTCCTTATTATGAGCAAGTCGCGCTTCTTCTGGTAAACAGACTGGAGCTAAAGAACAACGAGCGCATAATCGTTCATTGTCAGTCACTGGTGGCCTGTGTGTTGATTGTCTGAGGATGCGTGCTTGCTCAATTGCTTCTCTAACTGCTGCTCGTCCTGAATCATCTAATGGTACATGAATCAGTACATTATCAGCATGGTAGCGAATGCGACCTTCTTTAACTGTAATTCCCAAGGCTGATTCTAAGAGGAAAGCATAAGCCAAAATTTGTAGGCGATCGCTCTCCCAGGCTTGAGGTTGTTTATTCTCATCTCGGTGAGCGCGACCGCGTTTGTGTTCGTAGGGAATTGTCTGACCGTCGCGGGTCCGAAGGGCATCAAGGCGACCGCGTAATCCTAGTTCCTCGCTTTCGAGAAAAAGTTCTTCCCACTCCTCATCTTCTTGCTTTTCAATTTCAGCGTGCAGTCTGCGTCCTGCAAATACTGCTGCGTCTTGGGTGTAAAGTTCCTCGACTTCTTCTAAGTAAAACAAACGCGGACAGTAAGCTAGGGCATGAAGGGCAGAAACGCGCACAGTATCTGAAACTGGTTTTATCAGAGATGCTAATTCTAGATCAATAGCTTGCATGGTAGTACATTTGTTTGCTTATGTGTTACCTTGCTATTAATCTAGTTGGTGAAGTAGGCAGAAACGTTTCCTAGTTGAAGATAAGATTATTAAATTTTCAAGGTTCGGTGTGATGTTGATATGAATTTTCTCACAAAAAATATTATTATTCAAATCAACTTAATGTGGTAACTTTGACCAAGCAGATTCCGGTGGTTCAAGTACAAAATTATCTGATGGATAAAAGACTCGAATTTGAGTTTTTGTGTTATCTGCCCGATTAATCCAAGTTGTAAGTCTGCAAATTCCTCTATTGGGACGAGTATTATCTTCTAAAGGACAATACCATCTTGTACAAGGAAGTTTTTCTAGGACTTGAATATTATCAAAGAAAAAGTTATTATCCCCAGCAAAGGGAAGTCCATAACGTGGTTCATTGAGTTCTCCATTCAGTCCTTGAACAATGCGATCGCACAAAGATTTATCTGATTTTACTCCTACAATCAGTTTTAGATTAACAATCACCTCTCTACGCACAGGTGCAATCCAGTATTTATTACCATAGGTTTTTTTTGCTAATTCTTTTCCTGATGCACCGACAGGATAATTATGAAGTTGTTGAGATAAAACTGCAATTTCTGATTTAGGTTTTTCGGGATAATGGGGAACACCAATAGCAATTTCTATGTCCGGTAAATCATCCCTAATTAAAGTAATAGGTTTATCAGTTTCAGTTCTTTGTTCAATTCCTGCTAAATTTAGCAAAATACCGTAAATAGTTGATGGAGATGGTACAGGTGTTGTGGAACGATATGAACCAGACTGAAAAGGTCTAAAAGAGGCAAAAGGAGCTTCAAGTAGCAGAAACACTAGCATTACCCCCCTAAAAATTCATTTGCTAATTGATCAAATAATTGTTCAGGATTTTTGAATAAGTGAACACCCGCATTAGTTAATCGAGAAATTTCAGCTTCATTCATCTGACGCACCATTTCACCACCAATCCAAAATTCATCTCCTGGTAAATCGCAATCTGAAGAATTTCGTTGACATAACCGATTTAATTCAGGAAAGCTACCATCCTCTTCAAATCCATAGGTTTTATAACCTGCTACTAATTTAGGAGTTAAACGTGCAACTACAGAACAAGGTGCAAATTCATAATACGCTCTAGCGTGTCCTCCAGCTACACCATTAAGTTGTGCGATCGCTTGTAATAAAGCTCTTACCCAATCTGGCTTTTCTAAACAATCTCCTTGAGATAAAGCAAAAGGATATTGAAATGCTGTATGTGTTACTTCTCTATGCAGTAAAGCAGAAGTAGAGGCATTTTTCCAAGGACTTTTACCAGCATTCAAAGGTGATTGATGAAAAACAGCATCATATTTGTAAGGACTTAAAGCAACTGCCATATTACAACGAAAAATACTATCTCGTTTAGGTGGTAAAGATTGTTCCCTCATCTTTTTAACATCATTCGTTTGTGCTACCATGTAACCGAATAAAAAGTCATCAGCATATTTGGCGGGATTAGGGTATTCTTTAAACTCAACTGCTAACTGATCTTCATTGTGTAAACGAGTACGATTATTCGGTTGATTTAGTAAGATTAGACTTTCTCTGATTGCATTGCGTATGGATTCTGGGCTAATCACCGCATATTTTTGACCTTGTTTAACAATTTTTTGTAAAACTGTTCTATTTTCTTCAGATTCACCACGATAATTACCAGCAGGAGCAGGATAGGTAAGAACAGTAGCGAAAAGATTGAGCTTAGTTTGGTTTTTAGTCATGATTAATTATTTCCTATTTCTGTTGAGTTAATTTTCACCTAATGGAATCAAAGGTAAGATAAATTAAGCAGTTTCCGAAGTATTTTCTTCTACTGTTTGTTTAAAAGGAAGCTGACTAGAAAGAGCCAATAAGGTTAAAGCTCGAATTTCTTCAGTAGCCTCATATAGTTGAGTTGCAAAGTAAGCAAATTCATCTTTACTAACAAAGGGATATAAGGTTTCTACGAAATAATCAATAAAATCTTGCTTTTCTGATCGAGAACGTACAGAGAGAAAAGCCCCGTTGACAATTTTTTCAATTTTTTCATCACCTTCTTTTTTGCTAATAGATTCACCTGAATCCTTTTTATAAGTATCCCTATCTGTCTTGATAATTTGATACTTATTTTTCAGTTTATTAGTAACGTAAAAAAAACAAATATCTCGAACAATTATTTGGTAAGGGCGATTTTTTTTATCCATTATTTTGTCTCCTTTATTAGAAATTTCATGAATAAATAAGTTGCGAGCATCATGACTAAAATAAGGATGCTCTAACCAACTGCGAGGGATACGACTGAGAAGGTCATCAAAACCAATCCATCCAGGAATTTCAATTAAATTACCTTCTGAATCATACTCAGATTTGACTAAATTTAATAACCTTTGTTTGCGAAACCAAGGACACCAATAAAGATTTTGTATTTCCTTATATCTGTCAACTTTCCCCACAATAGGCTCAACATAACTAATGGAGTGAAATTTAACATTATTTCCTGCTTTTTCAGCATGAATTACTTCTACTCCTAATACTAAATCTTCCAGAGTTTGAGAACCTGTATTTTGAGCAATTCTTTCTCGCAATAATCCTAATATATCTAATGCTCCTTCTTCGGGAAGGTCAATCAATGCTTCACGGGGACGATAACCAACAGATTCGTTACTTCTACATTGTTGTAAAACATTTGGAAATTCATCACAAAAATCTTTTAAATTAGCTACATCTGGAATAGTTACAGCATAGTTTTTTTTACTATTATCTCGTTTACCTTCTTTATCTAAAATCGAAGGACAATAAACTTGAAAAGTAAAAGGTGCGAAATGTAGTAAAAACTGATATTTAATAATATCTTTTTGTGGGATATTTTCGGCAGTTGATGCAGTTGCACCTAAGTAATAAGTCCCTGATTGCCCTGAACTTTTATCAGGATTTTGTAATGATTGCCAAATTTTTTCTGTATCTTGAAAATAGTTATGATCTTCAGAAACTCTTTCTTTAAAGGGAGTACGAGATGCGTCTTTATCTCGCACAATATCCCACATCATATTTCGCCACAACTTAATCCAGAAACCATTATTTTCATCATTACTGGAATTATCCCAATAGGGTAAAAATGCTCCTTGAGGAACAACTACAGAATAATGATACCATTGTTTAATTTTTTCTTTTCCTTTTTCAATTATCTTTTCTTCTTCAATCCTATCATACTGACTAATTTTAGTTGTTGTTTTGCGAGGTTCATTAAATGCCTGATAGGTTAAATCAAATAAAGTTTTTAATCCTTCCAAGTTAAATTCTAATGTTATTCCATACTCATCAGGTGCAGATAAAAATTCAAGAATAGCATCTTGATAATTATCTAATAACTCTTGATGATGTACTTCTCTAACCATCAAAACTAAACCTGCTAACCCTGCACGATGTTGAGCAGATGGCAATTCTGCTAGTGTATAGGATAGTTTAATATTCATTCTCCAAATCCTCGCTTGGGACAATAAAATTCACTTTTGGCAATTCCTAAATATTTAGGTAAATCAGGTGGACGATCTTCAGATTTGAAACCAGCATATCTTTTAGGAACAGAAATAGTATATCCTTCAGATTCAGAGTCTTTTTCTTTCCGTAGTTCAAGAAATCTTGTTAAATATTCCCCATCGAGAACAGCACTAACAGAATAATTATCATCTTCTCTAAAAGGTTCAGAAGTTGCCCAATATCCTCCATTAATAAAAGGACTATCCTGATCAGCATTTCGCTCTTTTCTGGCGTGTTCTTGCAGTTTTTCTGCTAATTTGTATTGACTCACTTCTCCTAATACTTCGGCTAAAAATCCTTGTGCGCTGATAATTTCTTTTTCGTCATAGGGAGCGTAAGCAATTTTTTCTGGATTTTTATCATTATGAGGTTCATAAACCCAAATATATCCACGTTCTTCTGGTTTACGATTAGAGGAACGGTTACATCTGCCAAATCTTTGCACTAATGAAGAAATTGGTGCAAGTTCTGTAATCAATACATCTGCATCCAAATCTAAAGACATTTCACAAACTTGAGTAGTAACTGCAATAGCTCGTTTTTTATCTCCCTGAAAAGCTGCAACTGTTTCCTTATGTCTTTCTTTACGATCTTTAAGTAAAAAACGACTATGATAAGTTAAAACTTCAACTTTTAATTCTGCTTCCAGTTTATTAGCTATCTTTCGACAACGATCAACTGTATTAACCACCCAAAGAACTCGTTTACCTTCACCTTCCTGAAAAGAGGTGATCGCCTGACTATAAGCAGTATCATAATTAGTGGAATTAATGATATATCTTGGTTTTTCCTCAGTGTTTTGTAAATCTTCTAGTTGAGAACGATCTTGTACTTTTGGATACATAAATAACCGTTGATTTTGAGATAACTTCTCAGTAATCTCTTTCTGTCGAGATGGGGGTAATGTTGCTGTCATGCAAAGTACAGGAATATCAAAACGTTCTAAAAAACTGATGAGATTATCAAACATTTTTCTAGAAAAGCTATGAATTTCATCAATAACTAAAACTGAATCTGCCAGAATTGGTAATAAACACATCCCACTGTAATTGTGAGTAAGAAAGGATAAAAATTGATCTACCGTTGCTGAGAAAAAACGCTTACCCCAAAATCCCAAAGCATAAAGACGCTCATCTGTAGCAAAATTCTTATCTTTGATAGATTCTGATGGGTTTTGCTGCATATCTTGAATTTCATAAGCTGCTGTTCCTGTTAACAGACTAGCTTCAGCTTCAGGAGACCATGACACATAATCCTTAAAGCCTTCTGTAGCTGTTCCCCTTGTGGGATATAGAAAAATAACCCGACCTACTTGTTGATGTTTCACAACACCTTGTTGCCATTTATAAGCAAAGATAGTTTTACCTGAGCCACACCCACTCAAAAGTAATAACCTTGAAGGTAAATCTATTGCTTTTTTCTGAAAATCTCTTAATTTATCTTCAGTAATACCAATTTGTTGATAACGAGGTTGGAGAATTTTGTCGTAAATTTCTTGTTCTGTAATCGGATCTTGATGTAAAGTCTGACTGAGCCATTTTTCAATAGCTTTTTGATTTTCAGTTTTCCAATTTTCTGAACTTTCTAAATCTCTAACTCGAAACATTGCCGATGCTACAGAATCAGCAGCAATTAATCCAGATTTTACTGCTAACAGTAAACCAAGACGAATTTCATTACCTGGTCTTTTTACCTCACGAGAAAATTTACCACCCATGCGATTAGCATTGACTAAAATCTCTGACCAAAATGGATAATTACCATTCTTTTTTATCCATTGTTGAGATGCTTGAGGAAATTCAGGTAGTCCATCAATTTCTGCTATTTGACTAATTTTAGTTAAAATTCTGGTAATTTCTGGGTGATGTAAATAAATTTTAATTTGTTTTTCTGGTGAACCAGTTCTGTCATTACCCCACTCACTTTTAGATGCTTGCAAATGATGACATAAAACAGCAGCAGTAATAATTTCTAAATCTAAATCAAATTTGCTTGATTGTAACCATTGACGAACTGCGGGAAGATGGAGAATGAAAGCACTAATCCACTCATGACGTAAAGCTTGTTTAGATTGTCTGTGTACTGCAATCTGAAAATCAGTATTTGCTTTACCAATATCATGAAATAAAGCTGCTATACGAAGATGAAGCAGAAACCTATCAGAATCTCGAACTTTAAAAAAACGACACCAATTCCTAAGTATTCTATCTTTGAATACGGACAAAGCTGCTTTTTCTGTGTCAATTAGATGTTGTTCGAGTGTTAATTCTCCATAGGTTAATCCCTTAGCTAATAACTTCTCTGGCATCATGCTTCCTTCTCTGATAACCTTTTTTAACTTGAATATTGGGATAGAAAACACCACATCCCAAACGGCGTTTTCCTCCTAAACCATGAATTTGTAACTTAATCGAATCTTCTTCTGTTAAATCAGAAACCACCACACTAAAACCTACAATGGTATAGCTTCTTTTTTGATCAGGTTTATTGATTTTAAGGGTTAAACGCTTAGGTTCTCCTTCTTCATTAGCAGGAATACCAATATTTGCTTGAATTTCTAAAGCCTGTAACTGCCGATTAGCTGCCTCTAAAAAGGACATAGGTTCGGTATAACCTTTAATGGTAACTAACCTGGCTTTTAAAGATTCACAACTTTGCAGGGTTTGTAATTCAGGATTTCCCAGTTTAATTTGATATTCTCCAATCGTTAAAGTTTGTCCAACTAGGGGATAAACTAGGGCGATCGCTTCTACAGGAAGTCGTAAATAAAGCCGTGAACTAGAAGTTAAAGCTATTGTTCCTTGTTTATCTGGAATACCTGAAATTGTATTAATTGCTAATCCTTCAAGATTATGTAATTGAGGAATCTTTTCTGAAATACTCCCTAAGAGTCTATGGTTATGATCAGCATGAAGTTTAGTTCCCTGTACAGGAAACACCAGATTAATAATGTTGTTCATAAATCACACTAATGTTGAGATTAATACTTTTCGCCTAATGGCATCAGTTAGGTTATGTGAATCTAAATATGAAAATCTTTAGCTTGGTGTGTGTTCAAAGACTTACAGTTTCAAAGGTAACTCGCTATTTTTCCCTGTTAGAGTTTCAAGTTTAGACAATATACAAGTTGAATTTTCAACAAATTATTGAGTCTTGAGAATGCGCCAAGAATTATGTCCTTTATGCAGCACAATGTAGTTATCTATTTCCCAAAATTTTCCGATGTTACATTTTTTCTGCAACTTCTCAGGGCATATGTTTAATATTTGACAAACCTTACCAGTAGTTATGTTGTCTTGGGAGGTTTGCAAATCAAAGATAGAAAGTTGATGATGTAAAGTTGCTTGCTCTTTGTTTATTTTGAATGGGTTTTTTGCCATGATGGTGTTTTTGAATAATTTTAAAGTCGCTATCACATTGCGTAGCTGCTTTTCCTATTATGGCTAGATATACCCTGAGAGTCAACCCCGAACCCATATCACTATAGATAGTTACATCATTATATCTTAGTTGGACAACGGAAGCCTTAGCAGACCTTGATTTGAACCTTTGCTACAAAAGCAGCAACTCGAATAGATTAAATGCACTGAGAACCTAGTTTTCAATTTACTATCGCCTAACGGCATCTTAGGTAAGAACCACAATTCATATAGAAAGTTAGTGATCAACGCCAATAATAATGACATCATAGATTCTCTAACCCTTATTATATACTGATTTGACATGATCTCCACTCATCACAATTGATAATGTTTACTCATTTCCTCAACTTCCCCCTTCACTAAAGCCACCAACTCAGGTGGTTCTTTTACCACCGCACCTTTGCCATACCCCAACACCCAACGCTTCAGGTCATTTAACCCAGTTACCTTCATTTGCAAAGTAATAGAACCATCAGAATGTTCTTCAATTTCCTGAGTAGGATGCCAACGCCGTTCCCGCACATAGGGAGAAGTTGAAGTATCAAACCAAATTGCTACAGGTACAGGATTTCCACTGCCTACTTCCGATTGAAAAATTTTTTCTAAATGTTCTTTAGCATTGAAAGTTGGATCACGAATAAATTTACTATTCAGCAATTTTATTTCCTTAATTCTGTCCACACGAAACCAGCGTATAGCCTGTCTTTGATGACAGAATCCAATTAAATAAGGATTAGTACCTCTATAAATGTGTAGTAAATAAGGATCTATCACCCTGTCAGAACTGGTATTGCGACTTGCAGTGTAATAATGAATTTTGACTTGTTTAGAATTGCGACACGCTTCAACTAACTGACTCCAAATTTGAGGATTGAGATAAGTTTCTGCTCCAGCCGTAAAAATAATTCTTTCATCAGCTATTTGTTGCAAGTCAACCCAAGTGTTTTCGGGTAATCTTTCGCTTAACCGCAAAATGGCGGAACGCAAATCATCGACGTAAGCAGAGCCAGCATAAGCTTGTAGCATCCTTGCTCCTAAAGTCAAAGCAAATAATTCTCCTTGCGAAAGAGAAATGCTAGGCAATCGCCACTCTAGGTCAGTATAGTGATGACCTTTTTTCCGAGTAAATTTTAAAGGTGCATTAAAGCGATCACGCAAAAAAGCCAAGTCACTGCGAATAGTGCGCTCACTAACTTCTAACTCTTCGGCAAGAGTCAAAGTTGTTGGTCGCTGCGTAGTTCTCAGCAATGAGTCTATTTGTAATAGTCGCTCTAAATGCCGGGACATAAATTCTTTAGTGGACGAGTTAGCTTACTCCCAAGCCTAAAGTAATTACCCGGCAAAAATACTTCCGCCTACAAAATCTCAGTAATATTTAATATATGGCACGATATTTTTTACAAAAGAATACGCACTCTCAGTAAATTCATGAAGATGAGTCTGGGGATTACAAATCTGCTTGTCTCTTAGATTCTCAAGATAAAGAGTGATCGCCTCTCATAAAATTCAAGCGAAGAAAAGGCGTAAATAGAAGGTTCGTGTCACCAATTGCATCTGTAGAGCGACAAATTATTTGACCAGAAAGATAAATTGTTTGTCACCAATCTAAATCCTTCTGTATCGTCTGTTCGAGCAATTTTTACAATTTCATATCAAAACCCTGAAAAATCAGACTGCCCTACAGTAAAGCTTACAAGCACAAAGAACTTGACTTATAATTTGTTGTCGCTATCAAATAATCTGTCGCTCTACATATATGCTCAGACAACAGAATTTAATCTTAACAATATTCGCCAATCACATGAAAAATAAGTGGTTAGTTAAGTGCGTTATACTTATGTATTAACGATTACAAAAAATCACATTTTTGTATATCTTAGCATAACCCGTTTAGCGTCTTATTCCTCGACTTTGTTTATTTGAGGATTGGTACTTAACCATTAACCCAGCTTGTTTATGCTGTTCTTTTCGCCATAATTCATCTTTGATATTATTTAATCTTTCTTGTAGTGGTGGCGAATGTAAAAGTTCAGCAATAATTTTCATCTCAACAGTTTTCTGCTGTTTCTTCCAGGAGTCATGATTTTCTATTTTATTCTCATATTCTTGGATTATTGATTGAAGCTGTTGTTTACGGGTAAATAATTCCTTGATATTTTCTAGACTTTGTAACTGCTGTTCTAGGGTTGCATTATATTTATTACTTAACTTATGAAACGGTAAACGTTCCATTGCAGTAATACCTTTCTTTTGTGTAGCGTGTAGACTCCACAAACTGTCAAGTTGTGTCTTAATCTGACTAATTTTGTCCTCAAGAGCTTGCCTATCAATAGGTTTTGGTACTTGAGCTACTGGTTGTAAAAAATATTCTTGAACGGCTTGTTCTAAATATAGTAATTCCTGGTCTGACAGTGCATCAATGGTTTGCTTAATTGTTAATTGAGTATCTTCCTGCTGGGAATCAGCAATACTAATTTCTGCAAATTTTGGTGGTTGAGTTCTGACAGTGGGGGAAGAACTGGGCAGAGGGACAGAGGGGCTGGGGTGCAGAGGGGAGGACTCAGTATAGGATTGCTCCTCCGCTTCTTCGCTCCTCTGCTCCTGCTGCTTGGAAGTGGGCTGCTCAGTTACAATTGCAACAGATGTAACCTTTTCCTTCTCAGGTCTTGACTGGTGCTGCTTCTCTAATTCCTTCTGTCGCAGTAGCACCAGTGCATTTTCCTTAGCCTTACTCGACTGTACCAGGGCTAGTAAACTGTCTTTATCTTCCGTGTACAGTTTCAAAGAATACCTAGCACGGCTAACCGCTACATAAAAGCTTTCTTGTCCAATAGTCAGATCCGCAGCCATCAATACATGATCAGCTGTTTTACCTTGACTACTATATGTAGTGCTAACAATTGCATAATCTAGGTGTTGGGCTTGTTGCAGGTCAATAAATTCAGTTTGACCGCTATCTAAATACTCGATTTGAGCGTTAGACCCAGTGAGGGCTTTCACTACAAACTCTTGACCGTTGCGCCGTCCTAGTTGGCGATCATTTTTTGTCCAGCGCAGGCGATCTCCCTCAGCAATTTCAATATGCTGGTGTTGGTAGACTGCTTTATTAAAGCCTGTATCTACTTGAAGATATTGACCATCACTTGCTTTGAGCGTTAGTTGGTCATTGTCCTTACCTACGACTTCATACAGCTGACCTTTCTCCAAACCCCGGCGTTTGTAATTACGGGTGGGTATGACCAGATCACCCAATTCAAAGTTGTGGGTGTAACGCATTTGTACCGAGGTTAAGTCCTTGGCTTGCAGTTGGGTGATGGTGGTGGCAGTTCCTAAACTACCCTCGGCTTTTAGATGCTCCCGAATCTTTTGGGTGATTGCCAAACGCTCAAAATTTGTTCCAGCTAGTACCAGGGTTCGCGCTCGTTCTTCGGGTGTGGCTGTTATATAGTCATTGGCGATCGCCTGAATTTTGGATTCTGGTGTAACAACCTCAATACAACCGTTTTCATCAAGTCGTGAAAATCCTTCCTCAATGCGACCAGAAGCAATCAAGTCTACTGCCAATTTTAGTTTCGGCGCACGCTGTCTATTAGACTCGTTTAAGTAGCTGGTTTTAATACCTGCCTGTTGCAGCGATTTGAACGGGTTGCCAGCTTCTACTGCTGATAATTGTTTTGTGTCTCCGACTAACAAAACTCTGGCTTGCTCAAGGGTTGCCCGTTCTAATAGGGCAAGGGCATCTTTGGCACTCAGTAACCCTGCTTCATCTACCACCCAAATTTGATGAGGTTCAATTTCCTCTGGTGGTTCAGACACCAGTAATCTAGCAACAGTTTCAGCTTGAACTTCTAACTCTTGACTCAGGACTTTAGCGGCCATCGCACTGGGGGCAAAACCTTTAACTGTGTAGCCACTTGCGGCGGCGATCGCTTTTAGTTCCTTGAGTGCAAAAGTTTTACCAGCACCGGCTACCCCCTGCCATACAATAAATTGGTCGGTTGTGGTTGCTGTATCCAGAACGGCTCGACGCTGATCTGGGTTTAAAGCCGTTTTCTCTAAGTGACTCTCAACTACTTCTGGGTGAGCAAGTGGGTTAACTTGACCTTGCCCTGACTGCATCAATTTAATGGTTGCTAGTTCCCGGTTAACTGCTGCTAGCGTTGTAAAATCGCGGTTTTGGTGAGATAGGCTGATTAATTCAGGATTGGCTTTAACTAGCGGTTCTATCTGGCTGACATCTGTGGCTAGTCCCTGATTGAGAATGAATTTTTCTAAATCCTCCTGGGTGAAGGCTACATTTCTTTCTGAACAGTGGGCGATCGCATCCTCTAAATTTTCATAGCTGACTAACCGTGGCTTTTGTTGGGGTTGTGGGTTTTCTGGTTGTACAAATTTGATACCCAGTGCTGCCGCTTCCTCTCTCCACTTGGCTTTTAGCTCTTCTGGATTAATCTTCTGCTTGATGTTACGGGTGGCAGTCCAGGCTGCTTCTCTCTCTGCCCAAGTTGCATTCTCCCCGGCTGCACTTAATATCTGCTGCCTTCGTTTAGAAAATTCTTTCAAGTCTTCTTCCTGAAAGCCTTTTATCTCGAACTGCCCGTGTTTCCTCGCTTCTACCTCGTACCCTAGCTTCTGTATCTCCAAAGCTAGGTAATTCTGGTACACCATGCCCAGAAATTTCTTGTTTTTGAAAATCTCATCATTGAAAAGACTGTACCATTTCCCATTTTCTAGCTGCGTCATATTCATGACGAGAGCATGAGTATGCAGATGTGGGTCTAGTTCCCTCGTTTCAATATGGTCAAACTCTGCAACTACTAAGTTATTAGTTCTGATGAGTTGTTGCCCTTTTTCGGTGGTGGCTCTGGTGTAGCTATAACGTTCTTCAATTATTGCTAAGGTCTTTTGTACTGCTAACTGATGGGCAGTAATTAGCCTTTCGTCCCCACCTACTAATGCTTGCAAGCTGACACTTTTTGGTGCTGAGAAGGTAAAGTCTGTAGCTGCCCGACGTTTTGATGTGTTTAACTTTCTGGCACACAGGTTTTGACTGCCATCTGGTGAGAGTCCATTGACGATATTAAAGAAAGTTTCTTGATCATCTACTGGCCCCTCAAGTCCTAATTCCTCTGCACCTTGACCTGACCAGCGTGATGTACCTTCCTGGTAATACCCTTCCATGAAGTAATGTACTGCTTGTTGTGGTTCTGTGTTCTTGCCTGTTAACACTGCCCACTCCTTTCATAGAATGTCAGATTTAAAGGTTGAAAAATCTCAGGCACTTGCTTAAGACTGCTAATAATAAATTCAATGCTTATATCTGGGTAATTTTTTAGTTGACCTATCAGTTTTTCAAAATACTTCCCATCAATACACCACACTTTGAAGGCTGCGTGAGAGTTCAACTTCATCTCATAAAAGAATCTCGCATCAACTGGCAGGGTTTTAAATATTCTCACCGCCTCTGCATGGTATTTACAAAAGTTAAAGCCTACCCAATTTACTTGTTGAAAATAAGCTACTCGAATCACTACACCAGAATCACTTTGTTTGATGGGACAGGGGCTACTACTCCAATAATGGCTATTCCGCCAGAAGCACATCGACATCATTTGATGCGCTTCAGCCTTTAAAAGCTTGTAGCTTACATTCTGTAGTGTTGAGTAATGCAACTTTTAATATTACTTAATACGGGTTTTCTTTTTATTATTCAAATTCTAAATTATCACAATTTTCTGGCAAAACTTTTTTGCGTACTGTGCGAAATGGGATTTTCTCAGATTTACCACACAAGTTACACATAATTAACACAGATTTAACATTTATTTTTTGTGAAATGCCACAAAATTACCACAGCTTTTACTTGAATGTTCCACGTAATTACTACAGATTTACCACAAAAGTAACAAACGTCTGCTGAGGTATTTTCTTACTAAAAAAAATCCTCTATACTGATTGAAATTTTTTAAAGGTTTCCCCATGAGTCAGCTAACCTTAGCGGTAGATCCTGGTGGATCTTTCCTCAAGGGATTTTATACTTTAGAGTCTTTTCAGCCCCAACTCATATTGTTCGAGCCAGAAGTGGCCGTAGTTCCCTTTGAAAGTTTAGAAGCCTATGAAGAGGCGAAAATCGGACAGTCTTCTCCTGAAAATAGTGCTTGGATTGAATATCACGGAAAATTTCAAGCTGTTGGCTTCTTAGCAAGAAAACGCTTTAATGCAGATTTACAACTGCAACGGCGCAAATTTGAATTAGCATTACCAAAAGTGTTGGCGATGGTAGGGGCAATCGCAGAAAAACACAATCTACCTAATGGCACATCTATTAATTTGGGAATTTTACTTCCTTGGGGAGAGTACCAAGATAGGGCTTTGTTTCAAAAGTTAATCACAAAGGCTCTAGCAGATTACAAATTTAGAGGACATGAAAAATCTTTTTCTTTGGATCTGTTTATCTGTCTACCTGAAGGTGGTGGAGTTCTAACCAGGGGGCGTTCTCCATCTGACAGCCTCAAGGATTTGACAATCACAGTCATTATGCTGGGCTATCGAGATACTTCTATCTTGTTAATTGAGCGCGGCGAAATGAGTAAAGGCAAGACTGAGCCTCTGGGCTTTTCTAAGATGATCGATTCAGTCATGGCTCAAACGTCCGGCTTAAACCAACATCAGTTGACTGCGGCTATTTGCAAAGCTGGCAAAAATGTATCTCCGAAAATGTTGGAAGAATTAGCCTCATCTCTAGATTCAACATATAGAGATTATGAAATAAATACTATTCGCAAAGCGATCATCAACAGTAGGCAGGAATATTGGATGATGCTCTCTAATTGGCTGAAGCTACAAGTACCGCGTGATGTGGATGAAGTAATTCTCAGTGGTGGTACTGCTCACTATTTTCGTTCTCAGTTGAATCATTTGTTTTCTCATGTGTCATCAATCAACTGGTGCGAAAACTTAGAAACCCAAATTTCGCAAAATTTTGCTCAAATCGCTAATAAGTCTCTCAACTACCGACTAACTGATGTTTACGGGTTATTTTTCTTTCTGTGCGGTAGCAGTATGAGACAAAACAAAGTCAAATTATCGGTATAAGCCATGAGTAGAACTGAGTATAGATGCCGTCTGGCGATTGAGGCTGACAATCATAGCGCAGCTCTGATTAATTTCTTGAAAATGAAGAAGGTGCGAAATTTTAGTGAAAAAGATAAGCTCTTATCTGCTATTTCTGCTTATTGGTTGCCTTTCGCACTCAAAGAAGATGGTAGTTACTCGGATGAGGAGTTAATGCACTGTGCTAGAAGTGCGATTTACAAGTTGACACTGCACATTAATTATCTAGCAGAAACTTTTGGCATAGAAGCTAATGATGTCTCAGTATTGCCCTCTTCATCGCCTAGAAAAACTAACTTCCCCATCAAATCAGGCTTGATGACTGATAGTGCTAATCCAGAACCTTTTATCAATCATCAGGATGATAGTGCTTTTGAAACAATGTTCGGCTAGAAAATTCCAGGAAATCAACTATGCCTTATACCAAAGATAGCTTGCAGAGTGTGTATTCCTTATCAGTAGAAGATGTTGAAGCTACTCTCAATGCTTGTCAACTGCCATTGGATAGAGATAAGTATACAGACGCAGAAATTAAAGACAGATTTGATCCGATCCGGCAACTCTTTACAGATGGCTCTGCTGCGGACTACCAACAGGCAACAGAGTTATTTCAACAACATCTAGAATCAACTAAGTCAGATTTGCCTTCAGATTTAGACAACCCTGATACTGAGCCATCAGTTGCAAAACAAGAAACTGATGCCAAAAAAAGCCACAAAAAACCCTCTAAACCTTTAGATATCAGTCAATTATTAGCTAAGGCTCGTCATAAGGTAGCTAAAGTGACACTGCTAGAAGCAATGCAGATATTACAAGCTTGTGGGCTACCAGAACAGGATGAATATAACCAAGCTGAGTGCGATCGCTTCCTTGATGCTTGTGATTTAATTAAGAATCAAAATAAATCCTTTGAGGATGTAGCACAACATTTCGGCTTAAATACCAATGACTCAACACCAAATTTAGATGTAGATACAGATCAACTTCTACAACAGCTAGGAGATACTACAGCTTTATTAGGTGTAGAAGAGCGAGAGTTAATTAGGGAGATGGTGAGACAGAAGGCCAAGGGGGATATGGCCGGGTTGCCCAAGTTGTATTTACAATCCTTACTGGAGGAGATGAGATCATCTGAATTTCAACAGGAATGGCAACAGCTACGAAATGCTTTTAGGGACAAGGTTATGGGAAAAAAGCCGACTTCCCAAGTATTACCATCGCCCCAGCCTTTGATGAGCTTGCCACCGACATCAGAGAATGGGTCAATCTCCAAATAGACGAAGAAAAGCGTACTATTGAAATCAAATCCCACAAAATTATTGAGGAAAAGGCTAATCTTCGAGCCGAAGAAATAGCATTAAACCGACTCAATGAAACTCAGCAATGGATTGTAGTCGAACAGAAACAAGCAAAGCTCAGAAAGCAACGTTCTCAGGAATTCAAAGTCAATTTGATTTACTTTGTACGTTGGATTACTTCAGGCTGGTCAGGATGGTTATTTTATTTAACCTCATTCGCCTTTTATACGGTTTTAGGTTTTGGCTTAGGAGTAAATTATCCTTCTGCAATCTCTTGCCCCAGTACCACAAGTTACTGTTATATGTTCCGATTGGATAAAACAAGGGTGGTAATTCCTAGTGAATTTTTTCAAAATAAAACCAACCCTAAACGCTAATTAACCAATAGAAGAGGGTAGCTTAAGCTACCCTCTTCTATTGGTTAGTTGCGGCTGAAGATGTAAACTTCTTTATAGCCTTCTTCTATTGATAGATAAGAATCTATAAACCAATCTTTTGCTATAGCTTCAAGGTCAATGTATGAACTAGATAAGCCCATTTCATCAAACTTTTTAATCAAGCCTTGTTCTTCAAGTTGGTCATAAACAAAATCTTCTTCGCTGTCATACTTGCCCCAGTAACTATCTTTAAAGTCATCAAGAGTTGCATAGTCACCATAATATTGGTAGTAAGCAGCGTAAGCTTCACCATACTCAGATAAAACTTGAGCTAGTTCGGCTAATTTTTCTATGCTTTCCCACTCATCAATATGAATCCCATGCCAGTTTTGATAATCGTGTATAGCCCACTCCTCACAGGCCTCGTAATTTCGGCAGGGCGACCAAGATAACATCCATTCGATATCTTCTTGAATAGCATCTGCATCTTGTGTACAGTCGATCCACATTCCGTGTAAAAAGCTATTGTTGTATGCAGATAAGCAAGCTACATAAATTTGTGGGGCATCATCATCAAGACATTCTCGCTCATGTTTGGGGAAAGGGAGCAAACAGCTTTCACCTTCAATTATTGGAAAAGCAACTTCAGCTAGATTAATTGCTAAACTTACGGCTCGTTGTTCTTGGAAAGGAACAATTAAAAGATTACCTTCGAGGTGGCAGTTATAAACTTGTTCAGCAACTAATTGAGCATCTAGTTCTGAGTGAAATATGAGGGTGTTAGAAAATAAATTCATGTGTTAGAATCCTCTTAGTTTAAACGAATCAAAAAGAGCGATCCCGACGACCAATCTTGATCGCTCTTTTTGTTGTCTAAGGTTTTAGGTTATTGGTGCTACATCTTAAACTTCACACTTCGGTTCGATTCCGTTACCGGGAGTCTTTGCGGCACTCCTTTTCCTATTTCCTTATGTACTTATAATATCGCATATATGCGATATTAGCAATATTATTACCAGTATTTTTACATTTAAATAACTAATATATAGTCGCATATATGCGACTATGCTAAACTATTATTAGCAGAGTATAATTTAAAATATGAGTATAAAGAAAGACACACGTTTTAAGTCAAAAGGAGTGGGAGTAAAAAACGATACAAAACCTATATCGGTCTTACTTCCAGAAGATTTGGATGCCTATGTACGTAGCAAGCCTAACCGTTCCGAATGGCTACGACAGATAATTGCTGAAGCAATGGACAAGGAATTGGCTGAAGGCTGTGATTAAGCTTCAAAGCTAGAATCGCTGCTTGCTTATATCCAGATATCTAGACATCAAGATATCTATATTCAGGGATTGCTGAAGCGATGAACAAGGAATTGGCTGAAGGCTGTGATTAAGCTTCAAAGCTAGAATCGCTGCTTGCTTATATCCAGATATCTAGACATCAAGATATCTATATTCAGGGATTGCTGAAGCGATGAACAAGGAATTGGCTAAAGGCTGTGATTAAGCTTCAAAGCTAGAATCGCTGCTTGCTTATATCCAGATATCTAGACATCAAGATATCTATATTCAGGGATTGCTGAAGCGATGAACAAGGAATTGGCTAAAGGCTGTGATTAAGCTTCAAAGCTAGAATCGCTGCTTGCTTATATCCAGATATCTAGACATCAAGATATCTATATTCAGGGATTGCTGAAGCAATGGATAAGGAATTGGCGTAAATAGAAGGTTTGTGCAACGAGGGGCAACCTATGGCTAAAAACCTTATACAGCAACAGTGACAGAGATTGATACGAAATTTAACCGCGCTCATGAAAAGATAAGTTGCACAAATGCTTTTTCTGGCTCATAGACAGTAAAAGAACTTTGCCTAAAACGGAGCTTGGAGTACCTGGAAGTTTGTGTTTCAAAGTATTATCACTCCGTCTCGAAACTGAAAAACATTGCCTAAAATAGAACGAACTAGGCAAAGTTATCATTTGTATTTCTTATCAATTAAGGCTAAATAAAGGGTTATTTTTACTAAATTTTACAAGGTTGCCCCTGGTTGCATGAACCTTCTATTTACGCCGAATTGACGGAAGGCTGTGATTAAGCTTCAAAGCTAGAATCACTACTTGCTTACATCCAGATATCTAGACATCAAGATATCTACATACTTTTATTGCCGATATCTAGACATCAAGATATCTATATACTTTTATTGCCGATATCTAGACTCAAAATAATGGACTGTGTAAACTTTTCGTTATTGAGTTGGACAAAATAAATTGCTATCCTGTGGCTGTGTTTCGCTCTCTGGCGGACAAGGAAAGACGACGGTTTCTTTTTTTCTCTCTCTGCTGCTAGCCAGTCAGGGGAAACGAGTTTTAGCTGTAGACTGTGACCCACAAGCAAACTTAACTTTTTACTTGAATCACGAAGTAGCTACTAATCAGCCAAGTTTACTAGAAGTTCTGACTGGTGCTGTAAGCACTGAAGACGGTATTTATCCAACACAACACAATAATCTGTTCTTGATTCCTGCTGACAGAAGTTTATTTAAAGTTTCAGATTACCTGATCAACAGTGGCACAGGTGCGTTTATCCTCAAGCTGAGATTACGCAATGTGCAATCCCTATTTGATTATGTAATTATTGATGTCCAGCCTTCGCGATCACAAATCTGTTTAACCGCAGTCGGCGCATCTGATAAAATTCTCATCCCTGTGGAAACGACTACCAAAGGAGTAAATTCCTTGATTGACACCCTGGAATTTTTACAAGACCAAACATCAATCATGGCATTTACAGGCCAAGTTTTGGGAGTCATCCCATTTCGAGATAGGTGGGTTGGCAACACTCAAACTCTTGAGAGTAAAGAGAATATTGCTGCTATGAGAGAATTTGCTGGCGATATTCCCATACTCCCATCCATTCGTGAATCTGAACAGTTTAAACGTGCCATCCGTAAGGGAAAACTTTTATCAGAACTTGGATATCCAGACCTGCAATATTCTTTTGAGCAAACTATTAAAATATTAACCCCATGAGTGATGATGCCCTAGAACGCCTGAAACAAAGGCAACGTCCTAGCGTTCCTACCCGTGATGCCTCTTTGGTATCTAGTAGTTCAGATATCCAGATATCTGGACATCAAGAAACTAAGGTATCTACACATCTAGAAATCAAAACTAAACAAAGTACCATTCGCTTAGAAGCAGAACTGAGTGAACGCTTAAGTGAGGTTTGTAAAGCAAATGGACTCAGCCGGGAAGTATTGATAGAAGCATTATTTGAGCATTACGAGGCTGACCCCCAAGCGTGGCAGGCTATTTTGGAACTAGCAAAAGCAAAGGGGGAACAACGGATGCAAAATGCTAACAAGAAACGAGCGCGCTCCATGATACAGCGTTTTAGTTGATTTAGTTTTTTTAAAGCGGGTTTTGGAGTGTATGCCGGCAACTGTTTTGAGGGCTTCACGAGTAGATTGACTCCGGCATAGCTCCAAAACCTGCAATATTAACAATATGCTTTGTCGTTAAAATGAGTGAATATCTCAAAGAATTGGATATTGATAGCTAAAGGAGAAAACTATGAGTATTGCCGCTTCCGATACACCTTTGGCAAAATCATTACCTACAAACATTACCATATTGCAAGGCATTCACTGGGATACCTATCAGAATTTGGTGCGAGATTTAGAGTCCCAAGCAGGAACAAAACTAACTTATGATGACGGAACGTTGGAGATTTTGATGCCGCTACCACCCCACGAACGTTATAAACGATTATTAGGTCGTTTTGTTGAAGTTACCACAGAAGAGTTAGGCATTGAAATTTGTAGCTTAGGTTCTACAACTTGGACAAGAGAAGATTTACGCAAGGGTTTAGAAGCGGATGAGTGTTATTACATTCAAAATGAGTTAGTTGTGCGCGGTAAAGATGTAATTGATTTGACAATTGATCCACCTCCTGATTTGGCGATTGAGGTTGATAGTACCAGCAGTTCAATGAATCGGATGGGGATTTATGCGGCGTTGGGTGTGCCTGAAGTATGGCGTTTTGATTTTGAAACTGTGACAATTTTGAGTTTAGTTAATAATGATTACCAACCCCGTGAAATATCGTTAGTGTTGCCGATGTTTAATGCTGCTGTGTTGATGAAGTTTTTGGAATTAAGTTTAACAATGGGTGAAACAAGTTTAATTCGTTATGTGCGGGAATGGGTGAGGGAACAGTTAGCAAAATCATGAACAGTAATGGAGGGAAAATCATGATTTTTTCAATTTCACAAAATTTACATTTGGCTTTAGTTTAATTATCTTTTAATTTCCATGTGTAATTTAAATAAGTTTTGAGCCAATCCCAAATTATATTAACAGCAATATCATCTTCTTCTTCACTGCATTCTTCAATGGCAGTTTTAAATTCTTCAAAATCTACATCCTCAAGTGGAATTTTTATAATCCACTTTTCTTGTAAATCGTCTTGCCCATTGCCAAAACTAACTTCTAAATATTTCATAATTAATCAAAATTTGTATTTTGTCACTCTATATCAGTGTCTATATCAGGGCAGTAATCGCAACGCTGCGCGCCAGGGTCTGTAAGTATACAAACCTCTCTACCAGAATCATTAAAGTAATAAGGACATAAACAAGTTTCTTCATCAAGATAAAAATCATCAAATCCTAATTGACTTAATTTCTGTGTAGATAATTGGGTGTAAACTGGATAATCTTCATTCATATTACGTAACTTTATTTTATCTTCTAGTTGCTGACGTTATATGTTTCTAAGTGCTTGTTTTTCGCAATAAATTTTTGGCATTCTTCTAAATCATGTGATGAAAATTCAGCTCCTCTACCAGAGCCAACGGAATAGATAGCTAGTCTTTTTCCCTTTGATAAATTCAGTAAAATAACATGATACATAACTTATATTGCAAGTGTTGATAAATCAATAATTCCAAGTCTTCTTAATTCATCATCAATGATAGAGTAAGCTGTTTCAAGAGATGAATCTGCTGAGTCTTGAAAAGAACCTTCTGCCAACAAATTACCTTGCTCATCCTCAATCCAATAACACCAGTTCATACCATCAGGTAAATCATCTAAATCAACTTCAATCCTATAATCTCTGTAAACTTCAATTGTCTTATATATAGTCATATACAAAAGTTACATTTTGTCCTTGTAAGTAAATTCAGGTATTTTACTGGATGATTCAACAAAATAAGATAAGCAGCTTTTGATGGTTTTGATATCTTGATTTAGTTGATTTCTAGTCGATTTTATCCGAGACAATGCACCATACAAGTAAGTATCAATTGATTCTTTATCTGTCCCTTCTGCAAATTCTTCTTTTAAATCTTCTAAGTTCTCAATAGAAAAATCTAAGTGGCTTATATGGCTGCCAAAGTCATCTAAATAGTAAGAAACCCTGGCTAACGCTGCCTTAATATCAGTTGCTATAGTTTCATCTATGCACATAAGCAGATTTTAGATATTGTTACTTTTATTAAAATAAGCATTTTCTGTTACAAGCTGGTGTTAATAGCTTGTATATTTCTTCACTATATCACGGAAATTATAAACTTTTACTAGCTAGTTCTCACTTTCCAATCCCAACCTCCTTAATTCACATTAGGCGTAAATTATTATCTTAAATAGAAAATTTACTTGAAGATAAAAATCCTTAGCCAAATGTGCAAAAAAAGTTTATTTAAAATAATGTTAGTCAAAATGGATGCCTGCTGGAACTATACTAACTGGTTCTGGAATCCAAGGCTGAATAGAGCTGGGTAAATGCGACAAAAACTGCTCAGGAACATCACAATAAACTATACTGATTCCAATTTTGCTGATTTTTACTCCAATATCAGTATATCTCTGCCAACTATCCACCATTTTTGAGTACGTATCACTGCCATCGCCAAAATGCTCTCTAAACACATAACAGGGAAATGAGGTAGTGTAATATTTGGACGCACTATACCATTTGGTAGGGTCTACTTCTTCTTCCTCGTACTCATAATCATTTTTTACAGCTTTACTCTTGTTAACTTTGAGGTTAGTTTTCAGGTATGGTATTCGCCCATTGATTTGCTTAACTGAACCACCTAATTCTAAAACACAACCAAGCATTGTGCCATTAAAACAATACAGTCCGGTGTCATTACTAAATTTATGTTTTAGCTCTCCTGGTGTTAATCCCCCATTGCTGCTGCTCACTCGTTTTAAGCTGACAGTTCTCAGAGAAAGCCATTCTAGGACAATTGCTTTTAATCGACTGTCAGCTAATTGGTAGGAAAGTCCAGTGTTTGAAAGTATATGGAAACCAGACCCAGTGTATAGCATTTACTATTTATCCCCAATTTGAATTTTATCTGCTTTATTAGGGAGCAATTTTTGCTCTAAGAACAAAAGGTTTTGGGTGGGAGATACAGTTTTAACTCCATTAACCGAGATGATACAATTCGCTAAATCGTCTGCCATCTTTGGAATTAGATGTTCCATATTCTTTTTGTACAAGTCTCGCCATAATTCGGCTAGTTTTTCTTTCGCATCTTCATTGACATAAATATTTTTCTCTTTGGTTATCAATACCATTGCTACATATCCTGAGTTTTCCGTAACTGCAAATACAAGCTCTTCCTGGTCGGCTTTTAAACCTTTGTACCAGTAGTTGAGATGTTCTTTTAATTCATATTCAAAAAGTTCATATTCCATTTTTGCATCTTGCAGCAATGCTTTACGTAGTAAATTTTGTATCTTTTTTTTCATAATATTATCGCTTTTATTCATGGAGCTAATTAGCACGACATAATCAAATATAAAATGAAAAGCTCCAGTGCTAATAGACTATGCCGTTTTGGTCAGTCGGTGAGAATTATACTTTTTTATTCGCTGCTGGTGTGGCTGTTGGTAATTTACCACGCTCATTTAATTGTGACTTCACTTTTAGCTTGCATACCTCGCACCCTGGCTCATCATCGACTCAAAATTTTCGTTCTTGATATTATCAGGCTTGAAGTTGACCACAACTTGACGTGAAGCCGAGATACGGATACTGTTGGCGAATGTAATACATCTTTGTATTTTAAAATATTACGCAAGCTAAAACCTTCAATCTGTGGTTGTGGCGTTTAGTTGTAACACTTTTGTTTATCTGTTTGTAACACTTTCGCCAACAGTATCCCTGGGCATCATCACCCGTTTTTTGTACGACTTCAGAAAATCGCGCTGCTCCCCGCTAAACTGCGACAGTGTATTATCTAGAAGTCCAGATATCTAGATACCTAGACTTCTGGCTACAAAGGTATTTAGATATCTAGAAATCTGCAACTACTGATAATCCTTTTCCTTTGAATGATGTTCAATAATTTCAATAGTATTTGCATCTAGCCAAACAGCCAGACTGTTCTCAACCAACTCATTAAACATTCGCTTCAATTCCTCAGCCGTGAAACGATTACTCTTGACTTTAAAATTAGGCTGAATCTCCTGAATCACCGCCTTAGTTCTGCCAGTGCGTTGGAGATAGCCAAGTAAAAACTGAGTATTGGGTGTTAAAGACTGGTGACTATTGACTGATGACTCTTGATTATCAAGGTCAAACTCCTCTTTATAATAGAGTGCTTCTAATTTGGCTCGATTTTCAGCACTTGCTTGATGTTCGCTAACATCAACTCTGAAATCGGTGCGCTTGCAGTCAAGTTTGGGTAACTCTATCTGTAACCATTGACCATGACCGGGAAGTTTGATTTTACCCATCCCCGATGCTTTAGCTTCTGTCGTCACTGGGTCAACGTGAGCAATTAACTCAATCTCTAACAGTGCAGCATCCCTCAATTTTGATAGACCCTTGGCTTTGCCTAAAATCTCCATCGTCCGGTCATGGGCAACAAACAAAGGAATCATCAACTGTTTGCGGCTTTCGGTCATGGCACAGCGAAACCATTTACCGATGAAATCTGGATCTGGCTTAAACTCCTCTGCTTCCTCTGGCATTGGTTCAACAATATGATCTGACCATGTTGTAAACTCCTCAGCAATAACTGAAAAATGCTGATTAGTGTCTTTTAAGTGTTGTGTCCATTGTTCCTCTATCATGCCAGATTGACGATAAGCATCATAACGGCGGCGCATCTCGTCCATGTACCATTGCATGAATTCGGCTATTTCGTCATAGCCAGAGATAAGTTTTACACCTTTCCATTCTACTGGTGTGCCGTGAGGGTCAAGGACAAAGATTTGATTCCATCCCGCTTGACGTTTACACCAGATAATCTCTCTGGTAGTCCAGGACTTGCCAGCACCCATGCCCCCAAAGATTAATGTTGGGTAGCCGACGGTATTTTTAATCCACTGGTGTTTATTTGGGGCGTTACCTTCAACAACTTGACCGAAAGCTGGCTGTTCTATCTGCTGTTGCACTGTTCCAGGATCACCATGCGGTAACTGTGCTTGCACCGGCTCAAATTTTTCAAAACTTGCACCGCCATCAAGTAAGTGACCAAACTGGTGATAATCCTCAGCCGACATCGCCATGAGTAAAGCTGTCTGCTGGGGTGGGGTAATGCTGGCGATAAACTGTTGTCTAGCCTCAGCGATTTTGATACCACGCAAGTATTTCAGTAGTTCGTTACCAGAAAGGTCTAACAATTGCTCACCAAGTTTTACACTTTTTGACGCTCTCACACCTTCAAATTGTTTAGTAGCTCGGTAGTGGGGTCTAATGTCGCTGAGATAGTCTTTGGCTCTAGAAGTTAAAAACAGACCGATTCCCCCCAACACCATCGCCCCTATACCAAAGTGAATCTTAAACGGATTATCAGCTGGTAATTCCCGAAATACATATAAGCTTTCATGCTGGAGAAATGCCCACTCGTTATAGTTTGGGTTACTGGTGCGGTACTGGTTAGCCTTTAAATAGGGTTGCGGGATTTGCGATCGCTGTTCATATCGGCAATACTTATTACCTAAAAGTAATCGCTCTGTGTCTCCATCTGCTTCTAGTGGTGCATCGTGTATCCTGGCTGATTTCGGGTAAAAACATATTTCTTTCTTGGCTATCCCATCGCCTAAATGCCCTACCACAACACAAATTACCGCGCCTACTACCGATGCCATCATCAGGAGATTTAGACGCAGTGGCAAACTATAACGACGCTGATTAAGTTCTGATGGTTTTACGTCTTTCATTTTTTACGCCAGTAGAAAGATATGAGAACAGAAATAACTGCGGCTAACCCAAGGATTAAACCGTAATTAGTTTCCTTGGGTTTCTCAATGCCCTCATAGACTTTTACCTGTTCAGTCACGGTAGAAAAACTGTTACGGGCTATTATGTCCATGTGTTGGGCATCGCCTGTTAATTTCCATGAACTAGCTGCCAGGGTGACAGAGCGAATTACACCAATGCCAAATTTCTGGCGGTCGCTGATTTGGGGAATGATGCTGTTGTGAAATCTTAAGTAGCAGAGGGTAGCCGCCAAGGATGCGCCAACGGGTAAACCAGCAATCACGGCGGGGAACAGTCCAACGCTACCAGCAAGGTAGAGATATTGGGTTGATGTGATTTGCAATCCTGCTAGAAATGCACCTTGGGAAATGCCTTGAATTATGGTGATACTGCTGTCAGTTTCAGATATCGCCTGTTGCACCTGCTCCAAGTCGTACTGTTCACCGTCTACAGGCTGTATACCTTGGTCTACAATCTCTGCATCAAAGTAAATTGGTGTTTGTTTTTGATTGTTGGTCAACATTAGCAACACCTTTGGGAAGAAATTAACCCAGGCTTTACACCTGGGCTTGTGTGTTTAGTCAATCAGCCGTCTAAAGAAACCTTTCACACCGCGCATAGCGTTAGAGCCGTGTCTGTGAATATCTTTTAAGGTTTCTTTGGCTCGGTCTGTGGGTGAAAGTCCTTGCTGCTTGTCTTTTACCTGCTGCCAAACCTGAGTTTGTGCCTTAGTAGCATCAATCTCAATGGTTCTGAGGGTTGCTCGATGGGATTCACCCAATAAGTTCAGTGTCCGCCCATGCCGAAACTGTTCTTGGGCCAGTTGGTTGTCAGATGCAATCACTTTTTGCTGTAGGCCATAGCCCAAACGAGCATCACTAACTCTGACTTGTGACCAACCATCAGCCATTTTGTTAATACTCGTACCGGCGGCGGTGAGAAACTGGGTTTCTTCTGCCATGACTGTCTCGGTTGCTTTTAACCCTTGGCTGAGATTACCGAATACGGCTTTGGC
>NZ_CP023279.1 GCF_002896875.1 Nostoc sp. CENA543 | reverse complement strand
TTTATCAGTGATTTAGTTATGGCATAGGAAAACAAGTGTTACTGGAACAAGAGGAAGGAACAAGTTCAACTTGAACTTGGAGCGATCGCCTAGATGCAGCCAGCAGATGGTAAAAAAGGTATAAAAAACCTCAAAGTAAGAAATTTGAGACGGGAATTTCTTACTTGAGTTGCAACAATCAAGCTATAGTAATGCTTTCGAGAGCCAATGCTGTTAACCTTTCTTGCGTGATTGAAGCTCTTGGATCTGGGGAAGTTAAGGTTAAAGATTTAAAATAAGTATATATTTATACAAATAAATTACCCCAGGAAAATATAAATGTTTCTGAGTAAAATTGTCGTTTTTAAATCTTTCTCTGCCCCAGCTACCTCACAGGATTGACAAAGTGACAAATTTGCTGCTAGAGAACCGAAAAAAGTAACTATGAAATTAGAAAAGGTAACCAAAAAGTGAAAATTGACGCACAGTTCAAAATTGAAGCGATAGATAATCATTCCCCACACCTAGAAACAGTCAGAAAATTGTGGCGAGCTAACTCAAAAACACTTGGTAACTTGCCCAAAGGAGCTTTTGAGGAACGAGCAGCGTGCCGTCAAATTCTTGTTGCACTTGATTCTGAAGGAGTCTGTGTAGGTTACCTTTTATATCGACATTCACGGGATTGGTTTACTATCACTCATCTGTGTATCGATCCTTCATGTCGGGGTAAGGGAGTAGCTAAACAACTTGTAGATCACCTTAAACAAATAACAAAATCTTCTCGCGGAATTAAGCTAAAGTGCCGTCGAGATTATAACCTACAAGGGATGTGGTCGAGCTTTGGTTTTATTGCCACCTGCCATGTAGAAGCCAAGGCTAAAAATAAGAAACTTACTGTTTGGGTGTTAGAACACAATCCTCTTCCTCTGTTGTCCACAATGATTAAACAACAACTTGAGTCTAAGTTGTGTGTAATGATTGCTCCTGATATCTTCTTGGATTTATATCTGGATGAAAATAATAAAAATATTAATAGTGATGAGGAAAATATATTATTAGCTGACTGGGTGCAGAGTGAATTAGATTTGTGCATTAATGATGAAATATTTAATCAAATCAATCGAATTGATAACAGTCACGAGAGAGACAGGCAGAATTATTTTGCCCAATCTTTTACTCGCTTACCTGGCGATGTTCTGAGATTGGATGATAATTTAAATATTTTGCAAAAAATAACCAAGAAAAATAATTTTGTAATTGATGAAGATAAATTACGTTATATTGCCAGGAGTATAGCCTCGGAATCTCATGTATTTTTAAGTAGAGATAAGCAATTTTTAGATTTAGCCGATATAATCTATGGAAATTTTAAATTATCTGTTATTCAACCTGAAGAACTTATAAATCGGCTAGATGAACTCCGCGATAAACCTGACTATCAACCTGTACGTTTTTCTGGTACACACTTAGAACAAATACAGGTAAAACGTGGGCAAGAAGACTTTTTAGCAAATTATTTCCACAATTATAAACTAAAAGAAAATAAAACAGCATTTCAGCAAGAACTCCGACGTTATTTGGCAGAGCATGATAAATTTGAAAGTATTTTAGTGAGAGAGTCAAATAATGTTCCGCTTGCTTTAATTGTGTATGGAAAGCAGAAAAATCAGGAACTAGAAATTCCAATAATTCGAGTCGGTAATCATAATCTTTCGTCTACACTTGCACGACACATACTTTTTAAATCTATATTAAAATCAGCGCGTGACCAGCGATATTTTACAAGAATTACTGACAAATATCCAGAAGAAACTATTATTGAAGCTATTCAAGAAGATGTATTTGTTAAAGTAAATAATGGGTGGTTAAAAGCAAATCTGTCAGTTACACAGAGTTGTGTGGAATTATCCAATAATCTGACTAATTTAGCTACTGAATTTGGTGAAGAATATAATTTTATTAAGGAAATTGCTAAGAACCTTAATAAGGAAAGCATAGTTCTAGATGCTCAGTTATCAGTAGATATCGAACGATTTCTGTTTCCTGCAAAAATTACTGATTCTGAACTTACTACATTTATTATCCCGATTCAACCAAGATGGGCTTCCTATTTATTTGATGAACATTTAGGAAAGCAAATGCTTGCTTTGCCAGGATTTGGATCTAAACCAGAATTAGCATTCAATCGTGAAGCAGTTTACTATCGAGCTATACAAAACTCTAGAGGGTTAAATGCGCCTTGTCGAATTCTTTGGTATGTGAGTGAAACTCAAAGTGAAGGTAAAGGTAAAGGTTTTCAGGATGTCGGTTATATTGGTGCTTGTTCTTATGTAGATGAGGTAGTCATAGGTAAATCAAAAGAACTTTATCGACGTTTTCAAAGATTAGGAGTTTATAACGAAACTAATGTTGATAGTATACGAAAAGATAAAAATGGTGATATTATGGCAATTCGATTTAGTGGTACAGAATTATTTAAGAATTCTGTATCCTTTCAAGAGGTACAGCAAGCTCTAAATAAAGATAATTTGTTGCTTGTTTCACCTTATAAAATTAATAATGAGTCATTTATAAAGTTGTATAATTTAGGGAATGGATAAGTTTATATGTAAAAATATATGATGCTGTGCCACATATTATTAATTTCAGTTAAACCTGAGTACGCTAGTAAAATTTTTGAAGAAAAAACGAAAAAAGTAGAATTACGTAGGGTACGAACTCGTGTAAAAACAGGAGATATTGTTTTTGTATATGTATCATCTCCGAAAAAAACTTTTATAGGTTTTTTTGAAGTAGATTTTGTTATTGAGAAATCAGCCACAAAAAATGAGTTAAAAGAATTATGGAAACAAGTTAAAGACCATGCAGGTATCAAGCGACAAGAATTTTACAAATATTATGAAGGTGCATCAGTTGCTGTAGGAATTTATTTTATAAATGCAAAGAAATTTGAAAAACCAATTGAATTACATCGATTAAAAGATAAAATATCTAACTTGCGTCCACCCCAAAGCTATCGTTATCTTAATGAAAAAGAATATGAAACAATTATGCTTTTAGGTGGGGAAAATCCATCAATGATGACAAATAACTGATGTTAAGTATTAGGATGGATTCTCCCACGCTATTGTATAAGCGAGAACAGATGATTACAAAAAAACTACATAATGACGGACAGGTTTTTATTTTAGAGAAGAATAACGAATTTATAAAGTTATTTAAAGAATTTATCAGTTCTTATCCTTATACTCCTGATGGGCTGCGTCATCAGAAGTCCTACCATGAACAGCGTCAGAAAGGGAAAGAGAATTTCCAAGCAATTGTCTCTGCCTATGAGTCTGGAGAAGATATAAGTGAGTTAGTTTTGCTACAACTTCTCCCCTACGCGCCAACGGCGAACAACAGTCAAAGAAATGTTTGGGTTCATAACACCTTAGTAATCACCAACGATATTAAGGAATGGTTTGAAAATGCAGGTTGGACAAAATCAAAAGACTGGTCAAAAATAGGTCAAGCAATTTTTAATTTCGTTTGTCAATGCAATAATTACCCTAATCAATTGGTAGAAGCTTGTAAGGAGTTTTCAAAATTAGATTATAGTAAAGGCTTCCAAACAGGGATGCTCACACCTATCCTGAATGCAATTCGATCAAATGAATTTTTGTTAATTAATAATAAATCCTTAAAAGTTATCAATTACTTTACAGGCAAATCTCATAGTCGGAAACTAACGGATTATCCAGTTATTAATGCAACCGGAAAAACATTAATTGCAGAATTAGGTCCTAATATGCGTCAAACTGGTATACCCTCTATGCGAGATGATGACTTGTTTGATATGTTTTGTCATTGGTTAGTTGCTGTTAAAAAGTATGATTTAGCCCGTAATAGACCTCCCATAATCTATGAAGTTAACAAATTACTTGTTGAGGTGAAAGCAATAGAAATGCAACCAAAATATTCCCTCAAAGAATGTGCTTTGGATACTGGCATTGAAGAGGAGACACTTTTTAACTGGTTAAAGGCAATAGAGCGTAAAAAGCAGGCAATCTTTTACGGATCTCCAGGCACAGGTAAAACATATATTGCCAAAAAACTGGCTAAATATCTAACTGGCGGCAGTGATGGTTTTGTAGATATTGTCCAGTTCCACCCTGCTTATACTTATGAAGACTTCATACAAGGCATTCGCCCACAACGAATAGATGGAGAACTAGATTATCCACTGGTTAATGGACGGTTTCTTAATTTTTGTGAAGAGGCATGTCGTCGTCAGAATATATGCGTACTGATTATAGATGAAATCAACCGTGCCAATGTTGCCCGCGTCTTTGGTGAGTTGATGTATCTGTTGGAGTATCGTGACGAAAAAATGCCTTTGGCAGCAGGTGAGGTGTTCAGCATTCCTAGCTGTAGCGAACTGCAAACATAAACGCTTCAAACTGCAAACAAGTCAATTTTCAAACCACATTAACTGCAAATAAGAGGGGTCTTCAAACCACAATAATTGCAAATGAAACCACATTATCTGCAAACAAACCACAATAACTGCAAATGAAACCACATTAACTGCAAATAAGCCGTAACCCATGCTGTGATTGGGCTAGAAGATTTATCACTGCAAAAGTGTCCAATTTATACGAACTTTTACACCGGACATATATGTCTATTTATTTAGATATAAATCAAACACTAATAAAACAGAAAAATTTTATATGGGGTATTTCTTGTTTTGACTTAATTTCCCTCTGACGCATACAAAGGAATTCCCATTTTTAACATCTGGTCTCTCAAATCTTGGGTTCGACCTGGAGGTAACTGAGCGTGTATAAAAGAATTTACTTCACTTACTCGTATATTTAATAACTCAGCTAGAACTTTAGCATTGTAACCATGCCGTATTAAGCGGGGTTCTAAATCGTTAAGTCCTACGTTCAAGACCGCTTCAGCCATATCACGGGTGACAGGCTTAGTTGCTGCTTGATAAGCGTCTTCAAAAGCCCTCTGCAAATAATGTTCAATTTGCAAGGGAGTCGTCAGTCGTTGAGCCAAAAATTCAATAGCCTCATCGGTAATCAAATCTTCAGGTAGATAATCATCGTAAATACACTCACTCAATAGCCATTTTATATACTCAACTTGATGTCCTCTAATACCTTCTAAACTAAAAATATTGGTTCTAGCACCAATCTCTTCCAAAGATGGTCGGCGCAGATCATTTTTCAACTTGGGATGACCCAGCAACACTACAGATAAAGTGCAACCATTCTGGCGTACCAATTCAATTAAACGCTTAATTTTGACTAACGTACTGTGATGAATGTCATGAGCTTCATCGACAAACAGCACTATAGGCTTACGGCATTTTTGAATCAAAGCTAATAATTTTCGTTCTCTAAGTTCTGGGTGAGTCGGTGGTTTAGCATCCTTTTCTGTGCTTAAATCCAAAAACAAAGCACTCATCAAAACCCCGACGTTGACCTTATCTTTGTCAATTGCAAGGCAACGAGAAATAATTATGTCTTTTTCAGAGGACAATTCCAATTGCAGTCGTTGTAAAGTCGTTGTTTTACCACAACCAACAACACCTGTTATCGCAATCAAACGACCTTGCCTAATTTGGGGTTTCAGTTCTTTGAATAGATTTGTCTGCTCTTGGGTCTCAAAATACCCCACATGGTCTAAGGTACGTTTCAGACCAAAATAAGTCATGACATCACTCAACATCGCTCGTACCTGATAAGGGGTGGAAGAAATCTCGAATTTGTTTGATTACCTCCTGCTTATTGAGAGTAGTCACCAGAACCGCATCAATATAAGCCATTTGTTCAGGGGTAAGTTTTGCTAATGGGCGTGCCAAATAATCAGCGATCGCTAATTTGGCTGCAATCACCGTGCTGAATGTCAGTTCTTGAAATGGGTTAGGGTCAACAAAAGGCTGCACCTTTAGTGGGGTTGTATTACTCCCGAAATCTGGGTTATTGCCTTTACCAATCACAGAATTCGGTAAAGACAACTCTTTAGCTAAAGATTCAATTCGCTCTGCCCGTTTCTGTGTACGTGTTTTCTTAAAACTACGGTAGCGATGTAGGGGGATTGGCCCATCTACAGGTAGAAATGGTCCATAGCGCCGTTCTTTGTGTTCTACGTACAATTCGTTGTCAAATAAACCCCACCACAAAACTACAGTTTCTCCAGCCAAATCTGGCTCAACCTCATAAGCCACCCCCTCAACCATAACGTGAGCATCGATGCCGACTTTGCGACGTTCTGGTTCGCGTGCAAATGTACAAAAACGTTCCCAGGTACACATTTGTCGAATTCCCGCCTTGGGTAAGTGTAAGAGCCAATCGTCCAGCCGGGAATGAGGTTCGCTGCGATGGGGTCGGCTATTGTAATGGAGCAAAAACTTCATCAACCAAGCGTTCGCCTCAGCTTCCGTCTCCGGTTCATGCAGGTGGTAAAGGGTTTCGTGCATTTCTTTGACCGTGCGAAAGGGTCTTTCCACTTTCCCCTTAGAACGAGCCGTCACTCGTTGCCCATCTTTGCCCGCAGGTAAATGAGTACGTACTTCAATCCCCAAATAACCCATGACTTTTTGAAACACTAAGCTCTTAGCAATGGGGCCATTGTCCATGTACAGCATTTGGGGAATGCCTTGAAAGGGAAAGTCGCTCCCCGGTTTGGGTGACATGGCAGCAAACATAAACCGCAGTGCTGCTTCCACATCCTCACCGTAAACACAGTGGTATTCTTGGTATGCAACACCACTTCGGTCATCCACAACACTATAAAGCATTAACAAGGGATGCCCCCGCCCCGGTTCTAGGAAGGCTGGTGCTTTAACGTGCTTGAGGTCTGATGGGCTGAGGTCAAAATGCCAACATTGATTGCTATATTCTGCCTGAAAGCGAACAGCAGGCGGTTGCCGTAGAAGGGTATCGCGGTCGTAGCCCCATTTGTTGAGATAACGATTGACGGTGGTTGGTTTGAGCAAACCTACTGGAACGCGAAGATGACCATCTGGTGTGTTGATGCCATCTTCTTCCAATAAGCGAATTGCTTGTACGGTAGATAAATGGCGACCTTTGCGGTTAGATGTACGTATTTTAATCGCAGCAATAATTTCGCAGTATCGCTCAAGAGTTCCTTTTGGAATTACACGCGGTACATCACAATCAACGCGACGTACTGGGCGAACTACATTCCCGGATCGTAGTGTTCGATACACTGTATCTTCAGAAATGCCATACAGTTGAGCTATTTCTTGGACTAATTCCCGACGAGATGGACTGCGCGGTGGTAGTTGGTCTAAGCGGCGACGTAGGTCTACGATTGCATCAATTGGTATTTGTTTCTTTGGCATCCTATGATTTCTCCACCAATTTATCGTGGCGTGGGTGGAGATGTTTGCGTGACAACCAATCGTAGAGGGTGGAAGGTGAACAATCGACCAGTTTGGCAATTGAGCGTTTGCTGATTCCTTTGGCTAAATAACTGCGAATTTCTGCTTCCCTGGTGTCCAGTTTCAAATGTGCAGATTGTCGTCCTTTGGGTCGCCCTAAAGTTTTTCCTTCAGCTTTACGTTTAGCTAGTGCTTCGGTTGTTCTGAGTACAATCAATTCCCGTTCGATTTCTGCTGCCAAGCCTAAAACCGTTGCTGTAATTCGGCTTTGCATTGAGTCATCCAGTACCATACCTTGTTTGGCGATATGGACGTTGATTCCTCGACGCACGCAACACTCCAGCATTTCTAATACTTGTAGGGTGGAGCGTGCCATCCGACTAACTTCTGAAAAAATGACTATATCTTTTGCTTGGGCTGTTTGATTCAGTAGTTGTCCTACACCTCGCTCTAACCATTTCTCCCGTCCAGAAATTGTGTCCTCTACAAACTGGATGGGACTTAAAGCGTGGATATTGGCATATTCTAAAATGCCATGTCGTTGGTTGTGTACGTCTTGTTTGTCGCTGGAGACCCTCAGATAAGCGTAAATGGCCATGACCAAACTGGCTGTCGGTAAAAACAGCTTTCTAGATTTAATCGAACGGTATTAGTTCAAATTAAACCACGAAAAGCGTACATATATGTTCGGTGTAAAAGTTCGTATAAATTGGACACTTTTGCAGTGATAAATCTTCTAGCCCAATCACAGCATGGGTTACGGCTTATTTGCAGTTAATGTGGTTTCATTTGCAGTTATTGTGGTTTGTTTGCAGATAATGTGGTTTCATTTGCAATTATTGTGGTTTGAAGACCCCTCTTATTTGCAGTTAATGTGGTTTGAAAATTGACTTGTTTGCAGTTTGAAGCGTTTATGTTTGCAGTTCGCTACACCTAAGCATTTGATACTAGGCTGGTTTCTCTATAACTTCACTGTGTGAAATTAACTCCTTACCACCTGAGCCGAGGAACAATCTTTACAAAATGTCAACGCGTTTTAAGCATCAGGATGGTACCGAGTCGAGCTATTAGTAATTTTCTGCATTCCGGGTCTGAAAGTTCTTGCCCTATCTAGTTCTGATAATTTGTTATATGGCAAGTCAAAAAGCATTCCTTTACAAAGAAACATCAAGCATTTTAAAAGCCAGAATACATATTTTTGCGTTGATATTGTCTTAATACAGAATTAATTTTCTATTTGCTAATTGCGTCAATAAAAGTATTTAGGTATTAGCCTTTGAGAAAACTATTTATCTTTGAAGTTATCCAAAATTATCCTCTAAAATCTTTTTCTATACTTAGATTATGATTGGGTATTAGATGTATGAATCAAATAATTTACAATCCTTGATAGTCAATTACTTTGTTATTTTATTTAACTCATTTCTTGCACCAACCGTATTCACACGTATAGGCAAAGAAACCATTGCCCAAATATAACAATAGGCGAATAAAATTATCTAAGAAGTTTTTTGTTTTAAATCTAACTTAAGCCTCATCAAAACTTGATTTTTTTATTGTAATCTAATTAATGATAGAATAATCTCTCTTAGGGATTATTAAAGGCTTACATTACACTGATTTTTATCTAAATAAAATAGGTAAAAAAACATTTAATATAAACTAATATACTTATTGTTTTACATTCTAAATTAGAAGTTTTAGCATCAAAACAGGAATCTTATAAGCCAAAATATTGAAACAATCTCTAAAATATTGTGAATTAATATGTTTTACTTTATACTTTCATTCTTAAAAAAAGTAACACATTTCGATTAGTTTAATTTTATCTAACTTTGGTTAGAGTATCATGTTTCAAAAGTTATTATAATGTTGAATACACAAAGTATTTTTTAAATTCAAGGTATCCGAAACTTGTTCTGTTCAAAGAGTAATTAAGGAAGTCTAAACAATGCTTGCAAAATTAAAGAAGCTTGTAATTAGAACAATAGATTATTTGCAACTATAATTTCATTTGAGCCAGGATTAAATGCAACCAACCTGCAATCATCGGTTTGAGCCAGGATTATTTGCAAATAAGCTCAACAGCTTACTAGGGCTGAGTTTTCAGCATTGACAAGGGTTTGTAAAAAAACTCATTTCAGAATTTAATAAATAAACTAAGAATTCTTTACCGAGTTTTCTTACTAGAAAACCAACGGGTTAATGTTCTCTAAGGCTTATCAGTGAAGCAGTTAAGAAAACCTTCGTTTTTTTTACTTTTATAGTTGCATTTAATCCTGGCTCAAACCGATGATTGCAGGTTGATTGCATTTAATCCTGGCTCAGTTGCAAATAATCCTGGCTGAAGCACAATTATAGTTGCAGATAATCCTGGTTTGTAAATGTCTTGATTGCAGGTTTGAGCGATTAGTATTGCAGGTCGCTACAACTAGAGCGACAGATTCTTTGTCCCCAATCTAAATCCTTCTGCATCGCCTGTTCAAGCACTTTTTACAACTTCATGGCTTCAACCCTAAAAATTGATGCCCTTTCAGTAAAGCTTGCTGGCGTGAAAAACTTGGCTTTTAATCTGTCGCTACGGTCACATAATTTGTCGCTCTACACCTGAGCAACAAGATGTTGAACAATCAGTTGATTTTGAACTTCATAGGGATTTCCTTGTAAAAATCGACAGATTCGTGAAATAGATGGTTGGTACCGAAGAATCTTTCGTAAGCTATGCGGTGACTTATAGAAGAGGTCAACAGCATTGGCCCACACATCTGTACCTTGCCGCAGACGCCTTTCATATTTCGATAAAGCGAATTCTTCGTCTGTATCGCTCCAATGACCAAGCAAAAGTAATGGTAGGAGGGCTTCATAGGCGAATACAGATGAATGCATTGCAATATCTACTCCTGATGAAAAGACAGGATCAATAAATCCTGACGCATCACCAATAAGCATCCATCCTCTACCGTACAGCTGATGGATTCGGTAGCTATAATTACTTACTACATGCCATGGACAAATTCGCTGCGCGTTTGCCATCATATGCGTAAAAATATAATTCTGTCGAATGAAATATTTGAAGAAATCATCTTTACTCGTGTTTATTTTTGGGAAACTATTACATGCAGCAACAAGACCTATGGAGTAAACTTCATCACGTAATGGGATTTGCCAGCTCCAAGCTCGGTAATGATTTAATATGTGAAAGAAGGCATATGTGTTCTTACTCGTATGATTTGGCTCCACATTACGAAACCATGCATACATGGCACACTGTCGTCGTAGAGGATCACGTTCTACTAGCTTTAATTGAGTGCTAAGTAAACACCGTTGACCTGATGCATCAACGATTAATCTGCCTGTTAAAACTCGAATAGTACCATCTAACTGCTGGACTTCAACGCCAATAGCACGCCCGTTCTCAAAAACCACTCGGAGGACTGTTGTTCTATCTAAAATCTGAACTCCTCGTTCACGTGCATGTTGGAGTAGCATTGTGTCAAAGATATGTCTTTCAACATTAAAGCCATAGCAACGAAGTGCTCGTGGTGCTGGATATTCCGCCACTGGAATCGTCAAGATTTTTGTTTCTGAGGTGCGTGGTGTTGTCCATCCAATTCCCTCACGGCGAACAAAGCCCGCTGCATCAACTTTGGAGAGTAGTCCAATACGATGTAAGATAGCATTAACTGATGGAGTGAGAAGTTCGCCAACATGCTCGCGGGGGTAAATTTCTCGCTCGATAATGATGGCTGTGTGATTCCCATTGGCAATGAGACAGCCTAGCGTCGAGCCAGCAGGTCCACCGCCAATTATAATGACATCCGCATCAAACATTTACCTACCTTCTAATTTTTTTCACAGGCATTCTCAGTATGAAAATGGCTCTCCCCTAAGGCTCTATTTTTAATCACTTCAAAGCGGCTGAACCTCATACTCATTTCAAAAGAATTGGAATTTATCACTACAGGAGTGCCGACACAATGCCATTGTGTTAGAAATTTTGATAGTGTCTTCCTGTAAAAGACTGAGAAAAATAGCCTGGAACTGACACACCTTTACTGCAAAGTTTTCGGAAATACTTGATTGTTCTTCATCCTTTACGAAATACCACTACCAAATTTCTAGGTAAGTTCGCTAGAAATTGCTAACAGAATTGTTATGGACGGTCATACACTATAACTCCATTGATTTGATATACATTTACTGCCCATGATCCACCACGGGGTGTTGGGGGCTCATTTAAATACTCACCCCAAAAAGCAATTAGAGCACCAGTTTGAAATGCAGTTTCTAGTAGGCTCTGGAGTTTGTATTCTGAAGTCAGGACAGCCACAATCTTGCCTGGTGTATCGCGCAAGTTAATTAGCGCATGGCAACCTTGAAAATCAGGCAAATCATATCCCTCAATCAGGGTCACATGCCCGAAAATTTCAGTGTCAGACAGGACAAGGTGCTGGTCTAATTCCACAATAACTTCGTACTCGCCAGCTCGAGGCTGATGTACTATACCACGCAAATATTTAAGCCTCTGACCTACACTTAGAACCGTTGTTACATTATCAAGGAGTACCGCTGGTAATTGTTCATCAGTGTCATTATGGAACCAAATAGTTCGAAGTCCATCTGGGTTGGAAGGTAACAAACGATCAATTATTACATCTTCAAACTGGACTACCACACCCTGTAAAGCTGTGGCACGGAGTGATCGACTAGCTTTATCAGCGATTTCATCTGTTCTGAGAGGAAAGGGTGGAGGTGATTTCAAGGGGGTTGGAGCGATGATTGACCCTTCCATGTAGCCTGTATCAACTAACTGGTTCTCACCATCTACATTACGAATCTCTCCGCCTGCCCATAAAACATGTACCGTTTGTCCAGCGCGCAGAACACGAGTTGCTTCGGCAATTCCAAGTATATGTTGCTTGGTAACGATCTTAAGGCTATTAAAAGGACCACCATTCTGCATATGAATGAATGCAAAACCGAAGGTGTTAATCAGAACGTTACTGTCTACACCCCCATCTTTTCCGCACGATGCTGATGCAACTTTTCCTACAAAACGTGATGGAAACGGAAACTCATTTATAGCTGGTCTCTGGATCTCAGGGATAGAAGCAATTCCTTGAATAAATTCTGGGCTGTCGTGATGCACTAACTTTCTACCATCACGGGTTTCTACACCTGGTGCTTGCAGCACGTCAACTTCCATCGCTTCCCCATTCATAGGTTCCGTTACCAAACTGACGCGTTGCGGATCATTAGGATCTACATGAGCAGCAAATATTTTCATGCCGCTGCGTGTCCTATAATTCAATGGGTTTTCTGCACTCTTTCTATCAACTGCCTCAGAAAAAACAACACGCAGTTCTGTTTCGCTTTTTGGGAATGCAATCATCAGCCTTGGTTCTTTTTTCTCCATCACTTAATCCTCTGTTACTTCCAATGGGTAATAAGGTTTGTACAGTGACAAATTAATTGACGTTGAGACAAATTCTTGTCATCGAGTTAAGCCTTACCCACTTTATGATTGCAACTATTTGTGTTGATATAGCTTGTAAGTCTCTTAGGTTACTTTTAAGCTAACCCTAGAGAGTGCAAGCTCTACACCCTCAATGACATTAATTTGGCGCAGCGACAAATAAAAAGTCACTGTACACCAGGCCATAAACCCAACCATGTTGCTGTGTCACTAAGTGAACTTGATCGCTTTGATATTCAAAAATCAGGTGTACAGCCTACGTCGGTGCCAATTGCGGCATATCACTCATGAACATTTCTTGCTTTCCTTATTAGGGATTGAGCCGAAATGTTTGTATTTTCGGAAATTAAAGTTGGAAATACTTACCTTGCTCTAGCGGACGTAGTTTTCTCCACTTAGAACTTGCTGTTCTTCAGTAGATATTTCTGTTAGCACTTCGGTCTTGTTGTATAAAATTTTATCGTGACATAATTTTGCTTAAAAAAGTATTTCTATCTGCTGTTACTTATAAATAATCTATTTTTTATTTTAATTATTCTTTGGTTGTATTTTAATCAAAAAAAACAAACTTTGGCCTGTTTAAAAACCTATCCAAAGATGTATACTCACATCTTGCACCAAGAAAATTTGATGTAATTTAATTACTCAGTAAAAAGACAAAAACCTTGATTTAGCGATAAAAGCCCATAAAAATAAGGTAGCTTTATCGGGCATTTTTTTACTTTATCTGGGGTTGTACGTAGAGGTGCAAGATATGAGTATAAGGCTCGACAGCGCAACAGGAGTAGGGGTCATCGTGTAGAGTGACGAATTATTGACCGTAGCGACAGATTAAAAGCCAAGTTTTTCAAGCCTGCAAGCTTTACTGAAAGGGCATCAATTTTTAGGGTTGAAGCCATGAAGTTGTAAAAAGTGCTTGAACAGGCGATGCAGAAGGATTTAGATTGGGGACAAAGAATCTGTCGGAATGGCACTAAGAAAAGCTCAATGTCACTTAAAGGATAAAGTGGTTCTTGGCAACTTTTGGTGAGCTTGCTTGAGGCAAGGCAGACGGCAGACGGCAGAAGGAAGGAGGAAGGAGGAAGGAAAAATTTCCACAATTGAAGCAATGCAAGGATTATAGAACATCTGCGTCACAACAAAGCCTTCTTGCGATCGCCTATCTTGGTCACAAGTCCTACGCTCAGATAACAAAACGTCTTAAAACCTTCTGCCTTCTGCCATCTGCCTTAAAGTGCGTAACTTTAAGTGACATAATAATTCGACTATAACGACTTAAGCATTTTTATCAATTCAGCACGCTGCTGGTCACTCAAAGATTGAATAGACTGAAAAATCCCTTGTAAATCAGCCTCATCCATCATCACAGCCTCATCATCATTACCAGCATCAGCAAACAATAACTCATCAATCGCCTCCTTAATTAATCGCCGCTTCTGAGACGGAGTACAGCGTTCATACATCGAACGCAGCGTCTCCACCGTAGAACCCATTGCATCAGCCAAAGACCGTAACTGTGCATCCGACAGCCCCACTTGGAAACCCCAAGTCGCCCAAATATAGCGCATCGTATGCGGCGTTACCCTCTTGCCAATCAGCGTATGTGCCGAATTAGCAAAAAAGTTAGCAAACGTACTATCCGTATAACATTTGCCCACATCAGGCACAATAAAGAAGTATCCCCAAGACCACATCTGCGACTTAGCATTTGGGAGCAGACAACAGGTATCTAGCGGCGTAAATTCAGCTCGCCCCGCCGTCACCCAACGTCCCCGTGTTCCTTGCAACCCTTCATCCCACCAACTATAAGTTTGGGAATTTTTGTAATTACCAGGCAGCCACCAACCATAGAGATAGCGTTCAATATATTCATAAACACAGCTACCATCCCCAAACTGGTGATTTGGAATTTGGAATGACTTGTGACCATGAAACTTGCGAGTCTTATAATCTTGGATATCCTTAACCCACACCCCATCCTGGTAGTACTTGCCCTCATAAGTATAAGTTTTGTAGATATAGTTATCCTCCAGCGTGCCATCAGCACGTTTATCCCGCAGAGCATTAGGAGGCAAAGGGTGATACAAACCATTAGCCGGCACATCAGCCGGTCGCGCCACCGGACAACACAGTGCCACCTTCAAATTCCTCGCCTCTTGTTGGCGACGAGCCGGACTTAACCCCAAATCAACCCAAGCTAAAAACTCTTGATGACTAATAGCTATCTGCTGTGACGAACGAAAATTGCCCCGATTGTTGCGAGGTCGGCAGTACAATCGCAACGGCTCAACTACAGTTGACTGCACTACTTTCAGCGCAGTTTTCCCCTCTGGCACATCAGGCCATTTGCGTGACTGGTCAGCAACATAATAGCGATTGCGAGACCATTCCTGCATCGCATCAACTTCCCGTCTTAAAAGATTATTCACCAGCTTAAATAAGGGAATATTGTCATAATCTGACTTATCTTCCACCCAATCACGGTACATGAACTTACCGAGAATCAGAATCGATAACAGCTTGAGATGACGAGTTCTCGGACTGGTGGAGTGCATCACAGACTGTAAGAAATTGAAATAATCGCATAACCGTTTGACAAGAAGTTAAATCTTACATAAGACCTGAAAAGCTGGCTAATTCAAGATGAAGAAGAGTTTTTGAGCAACAAACATCAATAAATAAATTGATGAAAGTAAATAAATAACTGGTCTTAAATAAATCCTGAGCCTGGAGTATCATTGGTTTATTGATGAATGAGCAAGGGGGAAAATTGACAAGTTTTTCAAGTTCAGCAGTAAACTAGCTATTATGTATTAGCTAGAGGGAGTAATATCAAGTATTTTGATTAATCCCCGACCAATACGTTCAATCATTTCGCTCCTCGAAATTGCCCGTTCTTGACTTAGCTTATCTAATCCATCTAAAGCAGTTTGGGTAATACCAATGGACACACATTTTTTGATTTCCGAATAATGTTCTGGTTGTCCGCGCTTTGATTTTATTCCCTTACGGATAGGCTTCCTTTGATGCTCTTTTCTTGAGCTTTTCTTGGTTTTTAATTTCGGAGATTTGGGGTGATTAATATTATTCATTGGTCAGATTAGATGGTGAATTAATTTGTTGACAGTTACATCATCAAAAAACAATAGATAACTGTTAATCTGCAAGTAAAGGAGTAATAAAACAATCAGCCAACCAAATCTTTTTTACATATTTAGTGGCTACCACAACCTGCTGTTTTTATTGCTAGTTAAGCAATCTAAACGGCAGCTAAGTAATAAAAAATCAGGCTGTTAATCAGCCTGATTAAAAAATACATGAAGGTAGTAAAGAGGCAGCAGTTTGTCGGAATCAGTTAAGAAATATTAAGTCCACTGCCAATGTATGTAACCTAATATGTCTACAACTCCTTGAACACGTTGCCGTTTTCTGGTTTTGCGCTTGTGATGTGGTTGTTCACCCACTGAAATTTCTTTTGCTTTGTAGGGTTGTCCTGTCTGCCAATATAAATCGTCAATATAAGCTGTTTTAGCTGCTTTTAATGCCTGAGTATATTTATCCCAAAGCTCCCCAAATTCCCAATGCCGTGGTCGCAATGCCAAAATGAAATTACCGTACCACTGATAGTTTTCCAGAAACTTTAGGTATTCTTGGTTTTGTTGTTGATACGTTCCCTGCTCTTGCTTGTTCTTGTTCTGTTGGCTTTCGGGCTTTTTGGTTTGCTCCATCCAAGGGTTTTGTTCTAATAGACGAATACGTTTGTTCAAGAAATCCTCTTGTTCCTCGATAGACAACCACTTAGTTTCTGAAGAAATTGGTTCTGGACAAGCCGGTCCTAGATTCCAAGTGTCGAGGAAAGCTTGTTTTTGAATTGAGACAAATAACTCCAGTGGATTGTTCTTAAATGTATCATCAATATTAGGTTCAACCATTTGGCGAATGTATTTTTCTCCCTCTTTGATGAGTTGATATTCTGCTAAGTCAACGTTGGTGATGAGCTCCAGATTGCGAATGCTAGTTTCTGGGAGGTATTGGGAAAATAATCCATGCTCTTCTAGAGGGTTGGGAATTACACCTAAAAGTTTATGAGCAAATAGCACTCCTCTAGCTTGATCAAAATAATGGTTAGTTTTCAACCAATAACCTTGGTTCTCGTTTTTAAGTTTGACTTGTACTTGCATTGGAATTTCACCAATCGCCTTAGCGATGGTAAAAAATTCCTTTCCTTGAGGGGTATCTGGAATGTAGATTTCGACAAAGGGAATAAAACGTCTTTCAATCCGCAATAGCTCATCTTCTTCTTTGGCACGGAGTTTCCAGGCTTCTAAGCGGGATTTAATTACAGGCAATTGCCGACGCACTTGTTGTGGAGTTGGAAATAGATATTCGGGAGTCAAGATGAGTGGCATATCTTGTAAGGCTTTTGGTCTTTTAAACGTAGACTTTAACTGTTCATGAATTTCTTCTTCAGTCAATTTCTTGGTTTCATAATGATTTTTGTAATAATGCATATCATCCTCATCATGTGAAACCAATTATTCTATCTGGGGCCATCCAAAAAATAAAATGCCCTGTTGCGAACTATTTTTCCAGTGGCTATTGGAGTGCTTATGTATTTTATTGGTAGTAAATTTTGATGGCTGTGAGCGTAAATTCAATTTTTGCTCAAAAAACTTGTTCGTGAATTATTGCGTACTGTGCGAAATTTTTGTTCCACAAATTTACATGAAATTACCACAATTTGCCAAGGATTTACCACGTTTTGCCAAGGACTTTAAATGGCTTCCTGTTCAGAAAACAGAATTTACCACGAAAATTACATGAATTGCCATAGAAATTACATGAAATGCCAAGGATTTACCACGAAATTTACATGGCATACTTATACGTTTTTATTACTCATTTTTTGACTATACTGAGAGGAGAAATTGTGAGTATTAATTGTTTTTAATTTGTTTGCTTGTGCTTAAACAGCAAGTTTTTCTGCTGTTGTCGTTGAGGATAACAGCAGTCATGACAGCATATTGTCGGCATCACCTGAAGTTCAGATCAGCTACCAAGTGTTGAGCGGTTTAGTTGGAAGAACTTATCAAACGCGTGCTTGCTCTCATAGGGAGAGCGGATCTGACTGCAACACAATTGATCACGTTCAGTATCATGTTTAGGCTTTGGGCTTGAGTTGCTTAACAGCCTTGCGTTCAGTAGGGGTTAACTCCGCCCACACTGCTGCTTTAAATTCATCAGTCCATTCTTCTAAAAATGAGTCAATCATTTCCCAGGACTGGTCTGCAATACACTCCCTAATCAGTGCTGCATTCGCCCACACATTTCTCACTGCATCTTTTTCTGTAACTACCTGCTGTGGTTCGTCGGTTGTAGGCTGTGGTTCTTCAGTAGATAATTCTTGTTCTTCATTTTGTGGGCAATTGTCGTCAGTGGTTGTTGTCGGCAGCAGTGATGAATTTTGTCGGCGGTTGTCGGTGGTTGTCGGCGGTAAGTCGGAAATGCTGTTGTCATCAGTGGTTGACGGTGGAATGGCTGAATTTTGTCGGCGATTGTCGGCATCTGTCGGTAAATTTGTCGGCAATATGTCGGCACTCTCAACATTAGTATTGGCAATGGTTTCAGCCAATGACTCTAATTTTGTCGGCGTTGTCGGCGTTGTCGGCGAAATTATAGATAAATTTTCATCGGGATTTACTACTGGATTCACCACACTGGGGTTAACCACATTTGGATTTACCACACTGGGGTTAACCAATAAATTGATGTCGCCGACATTTTTATCACTGACAATCAACTCACTCTCATCCAAGACTTCAAAAATCTCTGAAAAATCGCCGACATTGCCGACATTTTTCAACTCGATTGACTCAAGCCCCGTATTTTCAATGCCTTCAGGGTTTTTAATTATCGCCGACATTTCGCCGACATCTGCCGACATTTTTTGAGGGTCAGGATTCAAAACTACTGATATATCTGGCTTGTGTGTATTTTTAGCCTTCGCCAACAAATCGCCGACATTTTTTTTGGAGCGAAATTCTAACTTTGTTCCACTCCCCCGTAACTGGCCATAGCCCATATCTTTGGCTTTAATCATCAGTTCTCTAATTTCTGCTGTCTTCATCCGTCCTTTAGCTGTTTGGTTGCGGCTAATCTCTCTGGCGTTTAACCATCCTTGTTCCCCTAGTGACTGCCGTTTCATGGACAGGGTAATCATGGCCAGGATTGCTGACTGTGTAGTTTCCCCGGCAATCTGTAAATGCACTGCCTGAATCTGCTGTAATAAATGCTCCACAATGTCGGCGGCTTGTTTCACCCGATTTAAGGGAATAACTGTGGGCGGTGTACCACAATACGGGTCTGAAAGTTCATGGATGAGATGCAGGTTGAGTGATAGTCTGCCTAATAGCCCTTTGCATTTTTTGAGGAATTCTTTTAATGCCCCATTAGGTAATCTGGCTGCCTCATACTGCCATTTGGTGTCTACTTCCCGGAAATACTTATAAGCTTCACCTGTAATGTGATAAGTCTGGGGCTGACAATCAAGTATGGTTTTGTAGAGTCCTTTGACTATGCCGGTGACATCAATGCTTTGGGCGTTTTCTTCGGGTAATAGTCGAATGGTTTCGGGCAAGATGGAGAATGTAAACCTGGGTAGGAGTCCATCACTAGCCCCTAGCTGAAAATATTTGTCCAGTATGGTTGGTTGTAATCCCCCTAGCCAAGCGGTGTTACTTTTTTCTACAAAAATATTTTTAGACACCTTGGCTTCGCTAAAACCATCGCCGTCATACAGGCTTAAAAATTCTTGACGGTCGTTGCCCTGTCCCTGTTTATATTGATTAAATCCCTTAAATAAACCTGATAGTTCGTCAACTACGTTCAGGATGGAGTAATCTGGGGCTTTGGCGATGTAATCTTTTAAACCTTCCAGAGTAGCACCGGTGAGATACATTTTGTTAATTGGTGGTGGTGGTTCTGGTTGGGGTGTTGATTGGTCGGATTGTTGCCAAGCGGCTAAAGAACGCTCGTACTGTTGTGATTGCTCTGCAAAGCGTTTCTTTTCGGCTTTTCTGAGAGCATTCAGGGGTTTTTTGACTAGGGAGCGAAAGATAATGGATTTACCAGAACCGCTATCGCCGACTAGGGCATGGTTGATGGCGGGGTTTTGATAAAATTCGTTGTGTTTATTGCCAATCAATACTTGTGTGCCAATCAGGTGAGTTGCGCTGATGACGCTGATCAGGGACATCATTAATGATGTTTGGGGTAGTGATTGGTTGATGCCGAACAGCATTAAGGCTGTGGCTAGTTTGGTGGGGAGGAATTTTCTGATGTCTAGTTCGAGGTTGGCACAGTCGAGAAGTTGTTGAATGTCTTCTTTGATGATTTCGTCTTCTTCGGCTGTGCGATATTCGGTTTCGACATCTTTGAGGAATCTATCTAGTCTAAGGGGGTAATATTTTTTGTTAACCTCTGTCTTATAGCGGCTTAATCCTGATTTTGATGTGCCTGATTCCAGTAATTGGATGTACTCGGCTTTGAGGGCATCGTAGGGAATGTTAACGGTGGGGTGTAGGACAACATTATCGGGTTTGTTGGCTGTGTCGTTGGGGGTGCTGGAAGCGATCGCATTTTGTGTAGTGCCTGCGATCGCCTGTGTTGTCTGTTGTGGTTTGATGTTAATGTTCTGGTGACGTTGCCATGCTTTGATGCAATTATTGAGCGCGTCATCAGTCAGTGTGGCTGATGGATTGCTTTTTTCGGCTGATTTCCAAATCCGATCTGCGTCTCTTGCTGATAGAGGTGGGGAACATCTAGCGCAATAATCATCAAATAGTTGCCTAGCGTCACCCTCGAATCTATAGCCCAGATGGTTTAATCTGGCTGCTGTGCCAATTAAGTTCCGGGCAAGTTTGGCCCCGTTATCATCCCGGCTTCCTTCCCCGACACCATGATCTATTAAATCTCTGTCGTCTTTGGTTAAACACTGGTACAAGGGTATGTCGTCAGCGAGTAGTGTTGCTGTGGTAGGGGTGGATTCATTTAAGAAATATTCGATTATCCAGGTGGGACAAAAGGCAATCTCGCAATCTTGGGGAGAGTTTACCCATTTATATGAGCCTGTTTCTGGGTGGACTGATGGCGGTAAAACACTTTGGCATCCATTCCAGCGCAATTCTAGAAGCTGGTCTTTACCGTCGTCACCTTTTACCCCAGTGTTAATTTTTTTGGTTTCGATGACTGACCAATATTCTTGGGGTACTCGCACCAGATATTGGCATCTTCCTGGTTTACCTGATGTGAAACTGACGGTTGTGGGCAATCCACCTAGTTGATTTAACTTTTCATGGGCTGCTGTTCCATCTGCGTCTACAGCTAAAATCCCTTTTGACCATTTACCAGTTCTGAGTCCGTAACCTTGGGGATAGCACTTGCGCTGTTTTCCATCTTTACTTATTACTGTGTCGCCGCTAGAGATCAACCCTGCTAATTGCTGGCGACTGATTGGGGTTTCCTTGTGCCAATCGGTGCGGTATGGATTCTTATTGCCTAAAACTGGTGTTAATGCCCAGTCTGCGGGTATGAGTTTTAAGCCTAGAAGCAGTTGGGGTGTGAAGTCGTTGGAGGTATTGGCGAATTGTGCAACCATTACGCGATACCTCCCTGAACGGTATTTAATTTTTGACCATTGTTGAATAAACAAATTGGTGATTTTTGACTTTGAGCCTCGTACTGCCCTGTCAGTTGAATTAGTGGAAGTTTAGATTTGGTAGTAATCACAGATTTTCCCCTGAATACTTGTTGTTTGAGTATTGGAGGGAGTTATTGCGCTGCTAATCTGTAATATCTACGGATTGTGCTGTTTTACTTACGTTTGCCGCATTTAGGCTAGTTAAATAACAATTTAATGACTTTTCTTCTGAAAATATGCCAGCAGAAATTTCAAAATTGCCACAGCAACTCATATAATATGAGTAAGCAGCGCGGAACAATCTCTGTTGCCAATTAGTGGTTAGAGCTTGCAACTTCGTTCCACTTCTTTGGTCGTTAAGAGATAAACCCCGCTCTCAGATATTGAAATCTTTAATTTTGACCGTCTGGCAAAGTGTTTACTACTTAGTAGCACTTTGTCTTTTTAATTTTTAGTGCTGTTGTATATTTACCTCCATTACACGCTTAATTTACGTTCTTGCTTGATCTTACAGAACTTCTGTCAGTCTTAGTGTCTAACAAGACCTGATTTTTTACTTGAAATTACTTAATAAAAGTTGATAGTTTTTCAAGAAATTGAGGTTCTATATGTTGTCTTGATTCATGTTACCTCTCCTCACCTGCCAAAATGGGAGTAATAACAGGATTCTCATTTATTATATAGCTCTAAAACTCGAAAATCTAAGCGGAATTTTTCTTGCCTCTTTTTGTAAGCCAGTCTTTAATCAAATCCCTGATGACATCTTCCATGACTAAATCATCTTCCGTGCAAGCAAGTTTAAAAGATTTGTGAACTTCTCGTGGCACTCTGGCACGGACATAAACAGAATCATCTTTATTGGTTGATGGTCTTCCTGGTTTTTTCTTATCCTCCATAGCTCAAATACTCATTAATTAATTTTCTTAATTATCGCTAAAGTATAAGTAAATATCATTTTCGAGTATTAGAGTATTGGAGTTTTCGAGCTATAGTAAATATGTAAGCCAAAAACAGCCACCCAACAAAGGCAATAGAAGCCAGAAAGTGATGTTTAGGCTTACCAAAAACTGGATGTGTAGATTGAAGGCGATTCAGCCTGTAAATTCTCCAAAGCCAGAAAGATTAAGACTTTTACTAACCATCAGAACCATGACAACCACATACACCAATGACAAAAATTGGCTCGTTCAGGCTAACTTGCTTGCCAATTCTGGGATAAATGCCCTAATTGCAGGTAAAGACCCTGGTGCTGGGTATGGCAAGGCAACCTATGGTGATTTTTGTATCATGATGCCTGCCGCTTACTCAGTAGTTCGCAACCGCAACAACCAACTTCACGAAACCATTTCTAAAGATGGGTGCTGGGTGCGTTATGTAGAAGGTTCACGCAAAGACTTAAAGGACACTCAATTTTTTTGGGGAACTGCGGCGATCGCACAATCTGACCACACCCTACTGCATGAGGACAAAGCCAAAAAAGCAGAACTGGCATTAGAAAGCATCCTTGCAGACTTGGCAGTTCTGAATGTCCCAGATGGTATGAAACTTTCAATCAGCTTGAGCAACCACAACCCAGAACGCTGGGGAGGAGAAATCAAGCGCAGAGTCCAAGGTACTCACACCTTCCAACACAAACACCCCGTTAATCGAGAAATTATCACCAAAACAGTTGAGATTGTAGTCACAGGTATTTATCCAGAGGGCTTTGGAAGTATCGCCCATTGCTTATTCGGTGAACCAACCCTAGCCCTAGAAGAATCAGAAATTGCCATCGCCCTTGATATCGGTTCATCCACTTGGTTGATTACCGTATTTAACGGCAATGGTGCAGTCATAGACCGTCACCTGATTGAAGGTGGATGTGGTGAACTGCACTCCATGATCGCAGAAGCATTAGACAAACGAAACGACAAAGTAAGTCTGCTATCCAAGGATGTCAAACATTCACCTTCTTTAGTGAACAAAGGAATTTTGGAAGGAACTTTAACTTACGGAGGAAATCACCTCACAGGTCAGAATTTTCAGGCTGAATATGCCCAATGTTTAGATGATTGGTGGGCTACCAGGATTGAGAAATTCGCTAACTTTGTCACCTCTGGTAATTACCTGGATAGAGCTAAAAACCTTGTGGCTTGGGGTGGTGGTGTTGCTCTGCCAGTAGTGGATCAAAATCTCGCAGGCTTAGGCTTTGTAGTCTTACCAAATCCCCAATTCATCAATGCCTTTGGACTGAAATTATTAACAGAAAACTCAATAGGAGTGTAAACAAGTGGCTGATAAAACGTCCTATGAATCTCGGCGTATAAGCATCTCGTACTTAGCAGTTTATGAATTGTGCCAAATGTTTGGTATTCCTCAAGATGCACCAACACAGGCACTATCAGCAGCAGTAGAGAAGTTGATTTTTCAGGGTGGGGTCAATTTACAAACACTACCAAAAACTCAAAATCACGCATCTACACCAACAGCAATTCAACCGAATAAAGCAGGAATAGCTTCTATGGCTAATCAATTTAAGGGGGTAGCCTCATGAACAACTTAAGCAGAGTTCATGACAGCACTTGGTTATCGTTTACGAAAGTGTACCAAATCGACAGAACGCTTTACCAGTATCGCTATAAAACAGGCACAATCCAAGCACCACAATTTATATTCAGACCACTGGCAGGACAACGAAAAAAAGCAGATTTAAAGCTGAATTACAAGGCTTTAACTACTCGTTGTTATGAAGTTGAAGGAGTCACCACAAAGAGTTCTGTACTCAGCCAAGAATCACTGCAATTATCAATATTTTGATGAGGTGAATTATGAGTAATCAACCACTACCAGAATTGATTGCACAAGCCCAACAATTACTCACCCAAATCAGACAGCATCCCCAATTTCTAGCACTGCAAATTGATGCAGATGTCACAATCGGCGACGTTACCCAATTTCTCAATGCCCTTGGGTGGGAAGCAACAGCTTGTGCTGTGGATGTATCAAGAGAAGGTTTTTTTCAGTGATGGGAGAGCGATCGCCGGAAGCCGACCAAAGCAAGGCGATCGCCCTCTAGTTGCACAGGTACAACATACGGATTCTAGCAAGATGAACAACGAGAATCTATTTATCGCCGCATTAAACACACTTACTCAAAGAGGATGCCCTGCTGAATTGGCACAAGAAGCAGCAGAGATAGTGGCCAATGATGATCCATACCAGCCAGATTTAGGCAGAACACCAGAACAGCAACAAATCATTCGAGAAGCACTGCCATACTTACAATCTGGAATCTATGACCAGTTTGAAACGATTGACGAAACACCAAACCCGCTAACACATGGACAGTTTTTAGGGAATTTTGGGGGAGAACTACCAGACGAAACGATTTGGAGACTTGGGGAAGGTGATTCGACAGCACTAAACGATATCACTGATGACGCAACTAGAGACAAAGCTGGCAACATCTTCACAAGACTAGAAGAACTAGGAGCGTGGGAGTAATGAACCGGACAGTAAAACTTAAACTGGATGCACCTATCACCTATGCTGCCTTACATTCCCTAAGTGGCATCAGCCAAGAAACCATATTTCAAGCCCTTGACGGCAATGAGACAGCCGCCGCCGAGGTCGCAGACTTCCGCATCCAACAAACCCAACGCGCCCAAAACGCCAAAGCCGTATTTGGTAATCTCAGCCAAGGGTTAAAAGCAACTGAAACAGTCATGGCAGAAGAAACCCAGTTTCTCACCGCCGCCGGTACTAGCATCAACAAAATGGCTGATGGTTGGTCACAGGTGAGAGTTAGCGACGCACGTTTAGGCTATGGTCTACAGCAAAAAGTGATTGCATCTGATAACCAACTGGCCCAAGAACAGTTTCGACATGGGCGGACACTTAACTTATTGGGTGAATCGCACCGTGCCACGCTCAGAACCATTGAGATTGATGCAACCAAGGCACAATCTCAACTTTGGCAACAGGTCAAGGACAAGCATCAAGGACTTTCACCCACAGACCGAGCCAAAGAAACCCTAAAAGATATTCACAGACACGGTTCTAACGCTATGCGCTCTGTGAAAGGTTTCTTCAGACGGTTGATTGACTAAATCTAAATCAAAGCCCAGGTCTAGCACCTGGGTTAATTTCTTCCCAAAGGTGTTCCTATGTTGACCAACAATCAAAAACAAACACCAATTTACTTTGATGCAGAGATTGTAGACGATAGTTTACAGCCTGTAGACGGTGAACAGTACGACTCTGAACTTTTACAACAGGCGATTGCTGAAACTGACAGCAGTATCACCATCATTCAAGGCATTGCCCAAGGTGCATTTCTAGCAGGATTGCAAATCACATCAACCCAATATCTCTACCTTGCTGGCAGCATTGGACTATTCCCCGCCGTCATTGCAGGTTTACCCGTTGGGGCATCGTTGGCGGCTACCCTCTGCTACTTGCGATTTCACAACAGCATCATTCCCCAAATCAGCGATCGCCAGAAATTTGGCATTGGTGTAATTCGCTCTGCCACCCTGGCAGCTAGTTCATGGAAGTTAACAGGTGATGCCCAAGACATGGACACAATAGCCCGTAACAGTTTTTATACCGTAACTGAACAGGTAAAAGCCTATGAGGGCATCAAGAAACCAAAGGAAACTAATTACGGGTTATTTCTTGGGTTAGCCGCAGTTATTTCTGTTCTCATATCTTTCTACTGGCGTAAAAAATGAAAGACGTAAAACCATCAGAACTTAACCAGCGTCGTTATAGTTTGCCACTGCGTCTAAATCTGCTGATGATGGCATCGGTAGTAGGCGCGGTGATTTGTGTTGTAGTAGGACATTTAGGGGATGGCATAGCCAAAAAAGAAATATGTTTTTACCCAAAATCAGCCAGGATACACGATGCACCGCTAGAAGCAGAGGGAGACACAGAGCGTTTACTTTTAGGTAATAAGTATTGTAGGTACGAACAGAGATCGCAAATTCCCGAACCATATTTAAAGGCTAACCAGTACCGCACCAGCAACCCCAACTATAACGAGTGGGCATTTCTCCAGCATGAAAGCCTGTACGTATTTCGCTCACTGCCAGCCGATAACCCGTTTAAGATTCACTTTGGGATAGGGGCGATGGTGTTGGGGGGAATCGGTTTGTTTTTGACGAATAGAGCCAAAGACTATCTCAGCGACATTAGACCCCACTACCGCGCTACTAAACAATTTGAAGGCGTAAAAGCGTCTTACAGTGTAAAACTTGGTGAGCAATTGTTAGACCTTTCTGGTAACGAACTACTGAAATACTTGCGTGGTATCAAAATTGCTGAGGCCAGACAACAGTTTATCGCCAGCATTACCCCACAGCAGCAGATAGCCCTACTCATGGCGATGTCAGCTGATGATTATTTTGACTTTGGGCATTTACTAGATGGTGGGGCAAGTTTTTCTAAATTCGAGCCACAGCTTCAACCAACCGCACAGCTACCACATGGCACACCTGGAACTGTAACCGAACAAGTACAGCAGCCAGTTATCCCACCCAACAGCAACACCGCATGGGTGCAAAACCTCATCAAACAAACTGCTTTAATTTGGGGCAACCAGGGCGGCGGGAAGTCTTGGCTAGCTCGTTACGTCGTCAAACAGAAAAAACAGGCAGGCTACAGGGTGATTGTCCTTGACCCTGACAGTAATAAAGCAGAATGGCGAGGGGTTGAAAGTTATCACTCTTGGGAGGATATCGAACAACAAATCCGCGATTACGTTGAGGAATTGGAACAACGGTTAAAAACCTTTAACAATTCATCCTTAAGTGAAGAGCAATGGCGGCAGAAACTTTGGAGCGAGGGCAAAGCAACAGCCCTAATTTGTGAGGAAGCAACCACCTACGGCGACTTTATTAAGGATGAAGAATTACTATCAAAATTTGGGAAGCTGGCACTGACTAAGAGTCGCAAGCAAGAGATGCCTTTAACTGTGGTTGCTCACAACAATACCCAGACTTGTTTATTTGGAATTAAAGGCTTACATAATCTCGTTTCTAAAATGCTCCAAGTTGAATGTTTGGCACAGGTAGATCCAGTTACACTACAGCCCAAATCTACGGGTAAAGCTAAGGTCAAACTCGATAGTTCCAACGAATGGATATTAGTTGAACTGCCCACAATGACTGCAAAAATCTCTGATTTTAGTGAGAATGTGCCAGCAGAATTTTACGCGAATCCACCCATAGATAAAGCGACATTGGAACGCATTTATGAACTAGAAATCAATATTGGTGAGCAGGCAGGTGAAACCCAAAATCCACATAAAAAACTATCACCCCAGGCGCAAAAGTTATATGAATATCTCACCAGAACTGAACGAGTAGAGGCTGATGTAAGAGAGTTTAAAAGTAACTTTAAAGTCAACGGTGAAAGATTCACTGTGGAGCAAATCAAGGGCTGGATGTATGAAATTGTGGGTGCTGATTTAGCAGACTGGATAGGCGAGGGTGTTATCAAGCTCAATCAAATTTGACTGCAAAGGGTGTCTGGTGTCTGCCCCCAAAACGCCCCTTTTTTTGCGGACATTGGACACCAGACACCACAGACACCGAAGCCTGAAAGCCTTATATAGCCTAGACACCAGCAGACACCAGCCTAGACACAAGCGTGTCTGATCCGTGTCCGCTAGACACCAATAATAAATCCCCAATAAATAGCCATTTATTATTAGAGAATTAACACAATTATGCTGAAAATTGTAATTGTTGAACAATGTTCTTGAGATAAGAAAACCGTTTTCCCGACTAATGCACCGAGCGATTATTCCTCGGTGAATGAGAAACATTTACGCTCTTAGATATCCAGTCTAGCCGGACATTAGCCTTAGTCTATCAAGTGTCTAGACAGATTTAGGAGTGTGGGTAGAGTTCTCCTGAATCCTCGGACTGCCGCAACTGCTGAGCGCAATAAGAGCAATAATACTCTTCGCCATCCCAGTAGACAGGATTACCGCAAATGTTGCAATGCTCAGTATCGCCACATTCTAAATTATTTTGCCAGTGCCAATTGCAGCGTAGAGATGTATCACTGATTATTTTGTTGTCTGCATCAATGGATGCGATGGCTTGTTCTTCTGCTTTCTGAAGTGAGTTGGCTTCTCCTTTCCAGAGCCTTTCTCCGAATTCAGTTCTGATAAATACTAGAAATTTCATAAAACTTGGATCTCAGCAGATGTTGTTATCAATAACAGCTATGTAAAATAACTCTGACTCTAAGATACTTGCCTTGGCTCGTAGCACCACTTCTACTATGAGATATAGTGCAGATTTTTCTGAAAATATTTTTGTCTGTATAAAGATATTTTCAACTCTGCCTGATGGTAGAGTTATGAATTTTGACCACAAATATTTTTGCCAATACTAAAAGCTAACTGAGCAAAACTTTTACACCCCATTACCAGACTTGAAACACATTTAGCTCCAGGCTAAATTTTATGACAAAACTGACTTGACTTGCTGCACAAATATATCATAATCAATAGGCTTGAGAATAATTCCTACTACATTTTCATCTGTAGATAATCCTTCGGTGAATCCAGTGAGGAACAAAACAGGAATATTCAACTGTAAATCTTCTCGAATGTAGCGAATCACATCATGTCCATTCATATCGGGCATTATTACATTTAAAATCAATAAATCATAAGAATTACTTCTAATTTGATTAATTGCCTCTCTCCCATGATGTGCGACATTGATACTATAACCTTCTTGTTCTAGTATCAGGTGGATTAATTCAGTATTGTCAGGGTTATCATCGCACACCAAAATATTTTTGCTCACTTGATTAGGCTCGGCGGTTGAAGACATAAATTGAACCAGAATTTTTCAGGAATTAGTTATGGATAATATCAACCGAATCATCTTAGAACATCTACGTTATGGAGAAAAAACTGCTGGAGAATTAAAGGATCTGTCTGATTGTAGTTACAGCATCCTGGATCAAGCCTTACAAACCCTCATTGATGCAGAAGAGATTGAAGCAGGGTGGAGTAATGACAATTTACCTGTGAGAATTTACTTCCTGAAGCGCAAGGAAGAATCTGTTCCCTTTTGGAGAAGAGAGCGATTTCTTAACAGATAGGTGGTAATTATAAGTAAATCTGGGCTTGTCAGCCCTCAAGTCATATCAAATCAGGAAATTTCTTCCCTCTAATTACAAATTCTTAGCTACCATAGTGCTGCTCACTTATTAATACAGTTCATGACTTTACTAGCCAAAGTGAAATCTGATAATTTCCCCAACTAATTATGATTAAAGTCAATCAAATCCAACTTGAAAAAAATTTAACTAATGTTAACTACCCACTCAGCAAATACGATTTGATTAAGTATGCTGAAGAAAAAGGTATTGATGAGAAAATTCTCCGAGCCTTGAAGCAGTTGCCTGCAAAAGAGTATGCAACACTTGATGATATCAGCCATTCTCTAGACACAAGTGAGTAACTACTTGAAAAGGCTAATTTAATCGACAAAAATGCTGATGGGTACGGTGATTCTTCTTCTTCAATTGCTTATTCCTGTTAGACACGACCCATGACAGACGAACTACATGAAATACTCCTTGATATTATTCAGCGATGGCTAGAACAAGATAGTGATCCATCTAGTTGCCGACTATTAAGCCGTACTGTTCTTGCCACCGAGTTGGTCAGGCTAAAAACCGTTTACGAACAAGAAGAAACGACTTATCAAGATGCTAGTTTTCAAGCAAGCAAACGCTGGCAGCAATCACTGGAACTCCGGGCTAGTCATAGTGAAGAATTAGTCAACGTACCATTCCTGGCACAAATAAAAATCAAGTACGGTCTAGAACGCCTAAAAAAGCTAATTGATAGTAATACTTTAGTAACTTGTGCCGACTGGTGTAAGTTGCGTGGATGGACAGATTTATTTGTGCATGAAGGACGTTTCTGGGCTTTTCCTCCTAGTGCCGTACTACCCCTGCCAATCTTTGAGGCTTCTTGTTACTTGGCTATGTAGAGGCGATTTAACTTGATATATCCTCATGCTTTTGGTAGAGGATAGCTGTCACTGTGGTAGCCATGCTGTTTAATAACAACTATTTCTTCTCACTTTTTTCTTTGTGTTGAATAGAATTAAATTTTTCCTCTTAGGATTAATCCCAGGACTCAAGAGTGATTACTGGGCAGAAATTACCACCCAATACCCTCACTGCATCTACTATTTTGGGCCTTTTCAAACTTTTGTGGAAGCGAAAGCTGCTAGTCCCGGATACGTTGATGACCTCTCAAGCGAGGGGGCTTTAGGCATAAAAGTCGTTGTTAAACGCTGCCGTCCTGATGTATTGACGATTTTTGATGAACAAGTGAGCTAAGTAACTAACAATAGCGACGGTAAGGCATTCAACCCCTGATTAGCTCAACGCACACCGCCTAAGCTTTGGCGGTGATTGTCACCTGGGTAGTGTCCACTCTCTTGGTGTCATCTACTTTGGTGGCTACATCTTTGAGAGAATTTAGGATGTACTGGCTTGGCACAGAACCCTTGAGGACAATAGTGCTACCATCTTGACAGATTTGTAGAGTTTCAATTTCATCTATAGTGGCGATGGCTGTAAGCGCAGTTGGCGATCTCTAATTGGCGATGGTGATCGCTTGCTGGGTAAAATAAACATCATAGCTAATTTTATGCCCTTGATGAAGGTTTTTGCACCCCCTAGTACCCGTTCCCAAATGTCTTTTTTAGGCTGTTGATAGCTACTAGCTTGTCGCGCTTGGTTAATGTTACGTGTACTATCGATGAAATTGATCACAGCATCAAAAATAGCTCCCACGATTGGCTTTGTTGTGGTTTTAGCAGGTAAAGCTATATTGGGTGCATTTTGGATGAGATGAATTAAATGTGATCGCATTTTGCCATCAGCAACATTCCCTCGTTGATAATTGATCACAATGGATGCTGCACTAGGATTAATACGGACATCTTTAATCCTAGAATCTGATGCTATTAGTTGCTGAAGTTTATTAGCATACTCAGAATCTCCACCAAGGCGAGGAATCCGAAAACGTATACGCCCTGGAATTGCATGGGCAACAGTATATGATATCTTTGGCGTTGCATCTGTTTGATTAACTGAGTTTTTAGTATTTTTCTGATGCTGTTGTTTATGCAAATTGCTAGTAGCATTCTGGCCAGAATGAGGCAGTTTTTTAGAAGTCATGTTCTTAGATTTCAGTTAAATCAGAATGAATTTTGTCGCCTAAAACCTGCATCAATCCTTTAGCAATTATTACACAAGTAACACCAGCTTTCGCTAAATAATCAACAACCTTAGATACTGTTGCAAGTCACATCTAATGCACAAAATTCTAATTAGTTTTTACCTATTTATATTAATCAATTCACCCGTTGCTATCATCTTACTAGGGACAGGTAATGATGGCGATCTAACTCAGCATTAAACATAAATACTAATACTTTTATTTAGAAAATATAGATATGCTGAGTTAGATAGTTAACAAAGGACAATTATAAAATCTTGCTGTAGCCACAATAAGTTGGTCAAACGGGTCGCTATGGAAGCCATTCAATTGAGTTGAATCAATTACTATCGGCAGGGATAAATTTAATAGTTGTACGCCAGGGTAGGCTAAGGTAACTTCTAGCCATTTATCAATAGCCAAAGGTAAAATCAGTCTGTTTTTTCTACTAATTTGGCTACTTGGGGTAGATATAGCGTTGCTGACACTGGGGGCAAACTAAACCGTGTAGTTTAAAAAACTGCTAGTGTTTAGAGGTGAGATTTTTTATAAAGTCTTGTCCTGCAAGAGTTTCAAGCTTTTGACATGATGGGGCGATCGCCAGTGGGAGATAGTGGCAATGTCAGGATCATTTTTTGCCTGTTTTCTACCCCAAAGAATAGATAATACTTTGGGGTAGAAGGGTTATGTTATAAGCTACAAATCTATAACCACAAGGGTTTTAGGGACTTTAACTTCAAAAAGACTCTAGTTTTTAGCTAGAAGAATTGTAAATAAAGTTAATAAATACTTGTGCTTTTGTAGCTATACACACCCAAGATTTGAACTCTTGCGTGATTTTTACTGAAAAGTCTGAAACCTATGCACAGCAGGAGTTTATAGACGAGCTTGACTAAATCAGACGCGTCATTATTAAACTATACAGTTTAGTTTGCCCCCAGTGTCAGCGACGCTATATCTACCCCTCCCAGCGCGATTCTAGTTCAGCCACCCGTTGCGACAACTGTTGTATTGAAGCATTGCTATCGATATCAGCACTGCTATCAAGGGAGCTTACTAAATCTTGGATGCCTTGCAGCACCTCGTAGGTGCGCCCTTGCCTGTGCAATCGAGATAATTCCCGTACAGCCTCTTTTAAGGCCACAGGAACGCGGAGCATCTCGCTGGGCGGCGGTTTTTTGCTTTGTTTTTTTTGTGTGGGCATGGTGATATCTAGATTGATATCGCTATTGTAGTCCCAAACCAAAGCTCACCCAGGGGAAGAGACGGCATGAGAAACACCGGGTTCGTTTACCGTCAAATTACGCACTTGCTCGTCAATCCTTACACTTCCAACGCCTTAAATTTCTCCTCTACGTCCGAAATTATTGTCAGATGATTGACAAATATTCCCCAAACCCCTTCCCTTGCCTATCACAGACATAGTGCGACAATATAGCTTTTCACACTACTTAGCGTAATAAATACAATAAACAATTAAGATGTAGATCGAATATTAACCCGCGCGCCCTGGACAAAACAACAATGACACCCATTCACCCAGAGAACTTGAGTGTTCTAGAAAATTCGCTCTCCTTGGCGATCGGTGAAGACTTTTCTTTAGAGAATGACCCTGATGTGATTGGGCAGCTGATTGGGGATAAGCGATCGCTCAATACTAAGCGCGAATACCAGAAAGACCTGAAAGATTTCTTCTTATTCGTCGCCAAAAAAGAACCCAGCCGGGATTTAGTGTTAGAGTTCCTTCACCTGGAACAGCGTCACGCCGTTGCTGTGGTTCTCAAGTACAAAGCGCACCTAATTAAGAGAAAGCTGGCTGAAGCTACGGTGAATCGTCGTCTTAGTGCTATCAAGTCGATGGTGGAGATGGGGCGACGGCTGGGTGTCTGCAATTTCTCCTTGGATGATGTCAAAGGTGAAAGGGTCGAAACCTACCGGGACACTACAGGTATTGCCGCTACTGATTACGCTAAAGTCATTGCGTTGGTTGACCAGAACACCCAAAAGGGCAAGCGCGATTATGCCATTCTGCGGTTACTTTGGGATAATGGCTTGCGCCGCAATGAAATAGTCAACTTAAATGTGAGTGATTTTAACCCCAAGGATAAAACGCTCATGATTTTGGGTAAGGGCAAGGGTAGCCAGAAGGATATTCTTGACTTATCGGACAAAACCACATCGGCGATCGCCGGTTGGATTAAAGCTTCTAAGAAAAAACGTGGCAGTGACCCGCTTTTTACAGTGCTGGCATATCACAAAAATGGCGCGAGATTAACTGGAGAGGCAATTAGGCGATTGGTGGATGGGTTATGTAAGCAAGCCGGAATTACTAAGAAGATGTCGCCCCATCGTGTCCGCCACAGTGCGATTACTACAGTTTTGGATCTGAATAATGGTAACTACCGGGCAACGCAGCGATTCAGCAGACACGCCCAAGTGCAGACGGTACTGAAATATGATGATAACCGCCAGCGTTTGCAAAAGCAGATGAGTGATTCAATATCAGAATTGATTTAGTAAGACTTAAGAATTTAGATATTGTCAATTTGAAATTTTCGAGGATTTCTCAGAAGAAAATGATTGTCAACTTTGACTAAATCACCTGTGCAGTGAATCCGTAAACGTTCCTGATAAGCTTTAATAGCTAAGATATAATCATGGTCAGTTAGTTCGGTTTTTATTTCTTGTAATTTCTCAAAAATTGACCCAAGTAAAGTAATTTCTCCACTCAATTTATCAAGAGAAGGAGTAGCAATTTGCATGACTACACCAAGAACCGTGAAGTTGGGATAGTTCGTAATAAATTCGCTTAAAATATCAACTTGGTCACGATTTTCTACTGTCGATAATATTTTCAATATATCGCTGATTCTTTCGGCATAATCTCCTAAATTATGTTGGAGAGGTAGCAAAATTTCATATTCAGGAGCCGCATCTTTTTTTAGTCGCCAAATTGAACCAGCATCATTATAAATACGTCCTGTCTCGTGCCAGCCTGTTGCTTGCAAGTGTGCCTGTATCACTTCAGGGTTAACGGTTTTGAGGATTTGACTGTCTTTAATAGTAACTTTCATGGCAATCCTCCAAAACTAATACGTTGAATGATGGCTTGGAGTGCATCAGGTGTCAACTGATTACTACGGGGTATTTCAATAGTAACATTGGTTGTGTTTTCGGTGTCTGGCATCCCGCGCAAGGATATCCAGTAAGCACAATATCGAAGGCATAGTTCTTCTTCTGTTTGTTTTATCCAATCTGTTATTTTTTCGGGAACTAAAACAACTACTAAGATTCGAGGGACAAGAGCATTGATTTTTAAATCATTATAATTTTTGAGATTGAGGGGATATTTAATATAGTTTTCCTCAAGAATCTCTCTGGCTGTACATTTTAGTTGTAGTTCTAGTCTAGGAGAAAGGATTTTACCTGTGCCACCTCTGCTAACTATGCCTAAATCTACGCTGTCGTTATCAACTTCTGGTCTATATAAAGAATAACCTGCAACGGCGGCGATGGCTCTAACATAGGTAATGCTAAATTGTTCTTTTTGTTGATTGATGTCCATTAAATTATCATCAGGGAATGTTTCATAGAAAAAAACAGCACATACTATTGATAAATTTACCTAAATTAGCCGTAATTATTCCTAGTTACGATTAATTAGAGCAAACTGCACCCAGCAGCGATCTCCCAGTTCTGGGGGAAAAGTCACCACAAAGCGGTAAACTGTCTACACTGGACGTGTATAACCAAGTGTAGAAATGGCAAAAGTTGAACGGGAGTCAATCAACTTCAAACTGCCCAAGCCTTTGGTTGAGGCACTTAGAGCCACAGCTAAAGAACGCAACACCACCGCCACAGATTTGGTGATTCAGGGTCTACGTTACGTCCTGGGTGAAGTAAATGGTATGGAAACTGATGTAGAAACCCGTCTGCATCAACTAGAAGCAGAATTAAACCGTCTTACCAGTGGTATAGAAAGCAGTGTGGAAAATCAATTAGGGCAACACTCCCACCGCTTAAGCAGCTTAGAACAAAAGCTAGAAGCGATGGCAACCAAGCTAGCACAATTAGAGGGCGCACTTAATGCAGGGCAGCGCTACAAAAGTCCAGCCAGAAGACAAGGTTATGCTTACAACAGCCAAGTTCCTCAATCGCTAGAACTTCAGCCATTCCTAGCAGAGAATTTAGCTAAAAGGTTGGGAGTAGATACAGCAACCCTGGCGCGTGAGCAAAAAAATAAAAGTCAATTTGAATTTGAAAGCTGGAGCCGCAATCGAGATCCAAGCAGTACAGCGTGGCGCTATCAGGATGACGGGCTTTACCATCCCATCAAGTAAACTCCAATCGAAAGCGAATCAGTGGGTTAACTGCGATCGCCCCTTCATCCTCCAAAACAGGTGCTAGACAAACCTATGTTACAACTGTATTATTGAAAATAACCTTAATTACAAATACTACAAGCCTTCAATGAGCCGCAGATTGTCCTTAACCATTAGTAGCGCGATACATTGCCGACCCAGCCAGGGTTTAGGCAGAGCCATCGTGCTGTTTGCGTTTGAGGGTACATATCGCTTTAGCTGCGGCGATAAATCCACAAGTGTAGACGTTTTGGAAGCAATTGCCGAATGGCTGAATCTAGATCAACTTATCCAAAGCGGGAGGTGCAAGTGTCTCATAGCACCAAAATAAGGCAAAAAGTATTAACTAGCTGACCCCCGCTTCTTTTCACCAGAGGCGGGGGTTATTTTTTAAGGAGTAAATCAAATTATGGAAGCTCAACCACCTTTTCAGCAACCACACATATTACAAAACTCAGTGGTGGTGTTCTCTAAGAATTACCTACCACTAGCACGCATCAACATCAAACGAGCAATCGTGCTATTAGTCACAGGTCAGGCAGAATCATTGAATTTTGGTACTACAAAGCAGTGGGAAGTGCGATCGCCCAGTATTGTACTACAAGTGCCAGAACACATCCGCTTGAGAGTTGGCAATCCCGAACGGCATTGGAAAGTACCGCCTGTAAACCGTCGTGAAGTTTTGAGGCGAGACAACCACACCTGCCAATACTGCGGTAGCACCAAGCATCTCACCCTTGACCATGTAATACCCCGCTCCAAAGGTGGACAGCATACCTGGGACAACGTTGTAACAGCGTGTGAAAAATGCAACTCAACCAAGAGCGATCGCCTGCCACATGAAGCAGGAATGGTACTGCACACCAAGCCCAAAGCCCCAATTCACCCAGCAGTTGCATTTGCTGAACAGTTCTGGAGCGCACAACGCCTGAGTGAAACTGAGTAATTTACTCAAACCCAATCACAGAGGGCAATACAGCCATTAAGCAACCCTTGCCCTCTCAGTTCTCAAAAAAGTTTGTAGTACGCCCTTGACACTTTGTATTACATTATGTAGTATAAATGTAGTGAAGCACTACAGCCCCTCCAAAAGGCAGAGAGCAAACACTTCTGAACCATGAAAACTTCATAGATTGCCACCCAACGTGGGGGTGTAGCTTAGTCTGGTTTAAAGCAGTCGCCTGTCGAGCGAAAGACCGTGGGTTCAAATCCCATCATCCCCGTGTAGCATTGCGTCCAGGTCGCCAAGTGTTTAAGGCATCGGCTTGCAACACCGACAATCGTGGGTTGAAATCCCCCCCTGGACTCCAAATATTGCAGTGTAGCTTAATGGCAAAGCCCCAAGCTCATAACTTGGTCAATGTAGGTTCAAATCCCACCACTGCGACCAAATGCACAGATGGTGTAATTGGCAACACTACAGTCTCCAAAACTGTTGTTCTGGGTTCAAGTCCTAGTCTGTGCGTTGCCGTGTCCTAACCGAAAAAGCTTACATACTCGCCTAATGGTAAGGCAACTGTCTCTTAAACAGTCTATGCAGGTTCGATTCCTGTTTATGAATCAACAGCTTTTTCAACTTACATAGCATACATGGTGCTGTAGGCAAATTGGTAAAGCCACCTGTCTTTCAAGCAGGAGAATGCGGGTTCAACTCCCGTCAGCACTGCCTTATGGGTCGGCTCACCTATTGGCGTGGGTAACTGTCTGTAAAACAGCCGCGTTCGCGTTGCTGGTTCAATTCCAGCCCGGCCTACCAAAAATGGAGAGTAAATCGATCAGGCGATCGGCGCTGTTTGCTAAACAGATGGGATTGCATCTGTGGTTCGAGTCCACTGCTCTCCGCCTTATGAGAACGTGGTGTAACTGGATAACACATCAGTCTACGAAACTGAAGAGTGAAGGTTCAAGTCCTTCCGTTCTCGCCTTATCCCCTGGTAGCTCAGTTGGTAGTAGCGTCTGTCTGAAGAACAGAAGGTCGTCAGTTCGATTCTGACCTGGGGGACTGGCACATTGCCCCATAGCTCAATGGCAGAGCAAGCGGCTGTTAACCGCGAGGTTTGTAGGTTCAAGTCCTACTGGGGCAGCCATTTATTGCAGGATGGACGATTGGCAAGTCGCCTTGACTCTGAATCAAGGAGAGGTTGGTTCAACCCCAACTCCTGCATCCAAATTTCAATGGGAAGTAGGCAAATAGGCAAAGCCGTCGCACTTTGAATGCGAAGTTTGAGGGTTCGATTCCTTCCTTCCCAGCCTATACTCCTGTAGCCCAATTGGAAGAGGCGGCTGTCTCAAAAACAGTCTATGTGTGGGTTCAAATCCCACCGGGAGTACTAACGGGATGTGGCGCAACTTGGTAGCGCGGCAGCTTTGGGAGCTGAAGGTTGTAGGTTCAAATCCTACTATTCCGATCATTTGCCCTTGTGACGAAACTGGCAAACGTGCTGGTCTTAGAAACCAGATTTTGTGGGTTCGACTCCCACCAAGGGTACTGATACTCCCGTGGCGAAATTAGTAAACGCTTCCGTTTGAGGGACGGAATTGTTGCTCTTTCTACTCCTGTCACCAGCTTAACTAACGCGATCATGGTGTAGTGGTAAACACCCTTGGCTTCCAACCAGGAGACACGAGTACCCTGCGGGAAGCAAGCTACGAGTCTCGTTGATCGCTCTGAACCTTATAGGTTCTTCAATGCGGATGTGGTGTAAAGGCAACACCGGAGTATGCCAAGCTCCAAATGCGAGTTCAACTCTCGTCGTCCGCTTTCATAGCCCTGTAACTCAGTGGGGAGAGTGCCTCTCTTACAAAGAGGAAGTCGCTCTTTCAATTCCTGTCAGGGCTACCAATTGATGGGAGTGTCGCCTAATGGATGGGCATCGATCTTCTAAATCGATTTGTAGGGGTTCGAGTCCCTTCACTCCTGCCACATGGGGTCATAGCTCTAACTGGCTAGAGCGCCTGTCTTGCACACAGGAGGTTAGGGGTTCAAATCCCCTTGGCTCCACTGATGGTGTCTGAAGCCAAAGCGGTCGCGGCGCTGGTTTGTGGAACCAGTCATAACGGGTTCAAGTCCCGCCAGACACCCCTAAATGGAAGATGCTGCTCAAGGGAGGGCAACTAGTCTTGAAAACTAGAGCAGGGTAATACCTGGGAGTTCGATTCTTCCATCTTCCGCCTTCCACCAGAAGCCGAAAAGTGAGGCGCTGTGCTGATAACACAGTCATAGGAGGGGCAGTACCTCCCTGGTGGATTATTTCTGCGATGCCTACGGCGGGTGGAGCCATCGCCTTCATTTGTGGTAGTTCATCCAGAAGACTTGATCGCAGCGCACCCAACACAAATGCACCAGTACCACAAGCTCTTTCAAGCATTAGAAAAGGCGATCGCAGTATTACACGCATCGCCTCATAAATACTGCAATACTGCATTACTGCATTACTCTTCAACTTCTTTCAGTGCTTCATCCAGCAGAAACCGCACAATTTCAACCTTTTTCCTACCTGTCTTCGCCGCCAATACAGACAGCTTACGGTGCATCGACTCAGTTAAATCCACAGTTAGTCTAATTGTTGGTTCCTTGGGAGTGGCTGGCTGGAGTTGGGACATAATACTAGGCTTGGTTGCTTGAGGTGTAGGTGTAGGTGTAGGCTGGGTTTGCGCTTCTGGCTGAGTTTGGTTTTGAGTTGTTGGTTGTTCTGGTGCTGGCTCCTCATCCTTCTCATCTTCCAGGTTCGCGTTCACTTGCGGTGGGAGAGTTTCCTTTGTAGCTGACTCACCATAAACAAACTCACGCGCCAGGGCATCATCCAGGGACTTTCGTTTTTTAGTCATTTGAGCATCCCCAAAATTTCTTTAAATAGTCGCTCATATTCCCGCCCTGATTCTGCTGCTGGACGGCCTGATAAATCCCAAATGGTTGCAGCTTGACCAAAGGTGTCAGCGATCGCTTGTTTTTGGTGAATCACCGTTTTCAGCACCGTTACCTCTTTTGTTTTAGATAACAGTGCGATCGCTTCATCGAGTAATTTTGTCCCTTTGACAGCACGGCTAACAAATATTGCTGCTTTGGGCGCACCACCACGCACTGACTGAGCTTGTTTAATCAGGCGAACAGCATCACTAGCAGATTGTAGGTCTAGACCTGTGGGCTGACAGGGAACCACAGCTAGGTCAGTCCTGAATAATATCGCCCTGCTAGCTTCAGATAAACCAGCTGGCCCATCCACAATCAGATAATCACACTTTTGCGCTAATTCTGGGATTTGCTCTAAGAGTTCATCGGGTGATTGCAGTACAGTAGTAGGAATCTCGCCACCTTCCATCGACTGGAGCCAAATGGAACTACTACGCTGGGCATCGGCATCTAGCAAGTGAACTTTGTGCCCCTTGCGAGATAACCAACAGCTGATGTGTACAGCAGATGTTGACTTGGAACAACCACCTTTTTGATTGATAAACGCAATTACTGACATACTTACTTAATTACTGCATTACTGCATTAATGAAAAAAATATCATAGTTCTGTAAGCTCGACCTTCCGACCGTCAGGATCAGTTAGCACCACCCGACGACCCCACCGACTGGAATGGATAGTAGGTAATACAGTATCGCTAATTTCTTGAAGTTGAGTAAGTACATGATCAATGGAGGCTACCCGAAAAATAAGCATAGTTGCACCACCTTGTACGGGTTGGGGTGCAGATCCCTCGGTTCCTGGATAAATTTCGATTGTACTTGTGCCTAACGTACAAGCATAATGAATCAACCCCTGACCGTGACACTCTTGCTCAAACCTCAGTCCCAAAGCTCTGTAAAAAAATAATGTACTCAGAACATCACCAGTTCTTAAAACTATCAGACTTAACTCAGGGTGAGACATTAATTTTACTGCATCACTGCATTACTGCATTAAG